>CANIFK010000088.1 GCA_947466555.1 Acidobacteriota bacterium
GTACAGCCCCAACTGACATGCAGCCATAGTAGCAATGGTTGTGGTACTCTGCCATACGGAAGGCAAATGCGCCCGTAGCTCAGCTGGATAGAGCATCTGGCTTCGAACCAGAGGGTCGGCCGTTCGAATCGGTCCGGGCGCACCAAATAGATCAATGCCTGAGCGGGAAATTGGGCCGCTCGTTTCGCTGCCTGACAGCCAAAGCGTTTAAGGCTTCATCCATTTGATTGGCCGTCTAGCGCTTCATGTCATCGAGAACGTGACTGCAGGTAGTCATCGTCCGGTTCATCGACGAGTGTCGCGGCGCGATGACGGAGGTCATGAATTCTGATCTTTGGGAAGGCGGCTTACGCGGCTCCAATTATCGAACCCTCCGTCAGCCCCCGGATTATTTTCGTGCCGCACGGACTTGAAGCCGCCCGTCTCCGGGAAAATGTTTCGGGCGCCGACGAGCGACCGAGAAGTCTTTCACCCTTTTTTCAAGTCAGCGTAATGTTGAAATCGAAATGCCGTCCTGTAACCGGACCAGCGCGTATCCTTCTCCAGAATTGCAAACATCCGCTGGCTCATCTCGCGGCGCAGACCCTGCGACTGCGGTTCGCTCGCCACGTTGCGTGCGTCCGGATCATTCAGGTCGTACACCTCATCGCTAACCGAACCCAGGTTGTGGACGAAAAAATGATGTCGGCCGTTCCGCTCCCAGCGCTGTGTACCGCAGGCCGGATTGCCCGTCGAGAGCCATCCGTTCTGAAAGACCAAGTCGCGATCGCCTTGTGCCGCCGGGTCGCGCAGATATGGAATCAACGAAACGCCGTCCATTCGCTCCTCCGGCGCCACCCCCGCGGCGTCACAAATCGTCGGACCCAGGTCGAGCAGAGACACCGGCGCCTCCACTGTTCCCCGCGCCGTGCCAAGACTCACCGGTGGCTTTATCACCAGCGGTACGCGCTGCGTATCCGGGTGCAGGTATGCGCCCTTGTCCACCAGAGCGTGATGCATATTCATCTCCCCATGATCGGCCGTGAAGATGATCCAAGATTCGTCGTAAATACCCATCTCCTTCAATGCGTGCAGAAAACGCCCCAGCGCCTGGTCGATCACCTCCATTGCCAGCGCATTCGCCACCATGTAGTCGCGCGCCTTCTCCGGAGCGTATAAACCCCATAGCCGGCGATGGAAATCTAAAATTGCCGGTTCCCCCGCCTCCGGCCGAAAATCCCTCGCCAGCATGTTCCTGTAACTGGGCGGCAGTTCGATTGCCTTCCTGAGTTCGGCCTCGCGTTTTTGGAAGCCGTCCGGAATCGTAAATGGATTGTGCGGATCGTAGATGTTCAGTTGCAGGTACAGCGGTGCCGTTCGCCCAGGCGACGGTGCCTCGCGCGTCCGCTCGATCGCCCATTGGGAAAGATACCAGCTGTACTGTCCTTCCACCGGAAACGGCTTGCCGTCGCTCTGCTCAATCCAACCGCCCAGCGTCCCCACCGGAGTCTTGCGGTCCATGTCCAGCCGTTGTATCTGTCGCGAATAGCGCGGCAATCGCACTCCCATTCGCGCCAGGTACCCGTGATACCGCTCATCCTCCTGCAGTACCGGCATCGCCCGGTTCCAATTGCTGTCCAACTCATCGAAGGCGTCCATGAACTTCTGCGCCCCGGTGTGATTCTTGCCCACATGCTTCGTCCGGTAACCCGCGGCCTTCAGATACTCCGGGTAGATGACGTCGTTCGCACGCAACTCCACTTCCTGGCCCGCAAGGCCGCCGCCAGGGTTAGCCAACACATATGGATACCTCCCCGTGTACATGGAGGTGCGGGAAGGCGAGCAGATCGGCACCGTGCAGAATGCGTTGTTGAAAGTAACTCCATCCGCCGCCAACCCGCGAATCGCCGGCATCTCCATTTCGCGTTGCAGACGCCGCCCCGGCAGGAAATGATCAGGACTCACCATGTCCAGGCAGATCAGAAAAATGTGCGGCTTCCGTCCGCCCTCGCGCTGACGGAATGCGTGCGCCCCTGCTCGCCGGTCCACATATCGCGGCTCGCTCGCCGGCGTCTGTGCTGCCATCGCCGTCGTCGCCGACGCATTCAGAAATGCTCTTCGATCCATGCAAACGCCTCCTCTATATGCGCGCGAATCACTCAGTCAGCGAATCCGAAACCACCCGCCCACGCACATCGCTCAACCGCTAATCCCGGCCTCTCATGATCCATACCCAACAACCGCAACACCGTGGCCCACAAAGCATGAACCGCCATCTGCTTGTCCACGCCATGATACCCAAACCTATCGCACCTTTGCGAAACGTTCACGGTATTTCGGTCTTCGCGCGAGACCGTGCGGTTCCTGATGGAAGGTGTTTGCTTTCCGACTGCCGGACGCATGAATTCGCGCAAGAACTCGGACCCGAATCCATGCGCTTCGGCCGCATTCAGAACCCAAGCCAAAATCTGGGATGAGCTTATTCGATGCGGGGTCGGCCTAATATGTCGAACACGTTGAACCGACTGTTTTGCGGAACTGTCGCGGGGATCAGCCGGCGTCGCCGTGGACGGTGAGGGAGGGGTGGGGCGTTTGGGCTTCGGTTTCCACCAGTTCCAATGTCCGGCGGCGGTTGGGGCCGTTTAGTTCCTGTTCGAGGAGGCGGAGGGCGGCGCCGACGACGTCGCGGTGGTGGAGCTTGGACCCGAGGGCGCTTTCCTCAGTGATGCGGAGCCACAACTGGTGGAGCCGGTCGACATCCTCCGGCCAGAGGCGCGGGGGGTGAGGGCCGAGGTTGACGAACATGGGGTCGCGGGAGGGTGTGCTGATTTCGAGGGAGAACGGGTGCCGGGGGGCGGGGAGGCGCTCCCAGGCCAGGCCGACGCGGCGGGCCAGTTCTTCGGACGCCATGCGCTCGGAGACGCCGCCGACTAGTTTGGAGGCTTGCAGCGCGGTGGCGGTGCGGACCATGGCGTCGAAGGGATCGACGGCGGGGATGGCGAGTAGCTCTACGGTTTTGCCCTGCTTTTCGGCGAGGGCGACAACGCTCGAGAAGAGTTCCTGTTCGGGTGTGGCGAAGATCTGGTTTTCTTGCAGACCGTATTCAGCGGCGCCGGCGGAGAGTTGGCGGATGGTGAGGACGACGACGTCGTGGCGGCGGAGGTTGGTCTTGGCCAGGGCTCGCTGCAGGTGGGTGAGGCGGCTGCCGTCGCGGACGGCGACCAGGACGCAGCCGGGGCGGGCGCGGACGGTGTCGGAGCCGATGGTGGATTCGTGTTCGAGGCGAAAGACTTCGAGGTCGGCACGGTGCTCGGTCTTTTTGCGGGCGTTGACGCGTTCGGAGACGAGGAAGAGGGTGTAGAGAATCACCGTGAAGGTGACGCCGTAGATGGTGGCGATTTCTTTGGTGAAGAGGTTGGCGATGGCGACGAGGAAGAGAGTCAGCGTGGCGGCGCCGAGGCCGAAGGGGATTTCGCGGCCGCCGATGGTGAAGTTCAGCGGCACCTTGTATTCCTGGTCGTGGCGCTGGAAGCGGAGGACGAGGACGCCGAGGGCCTTGAGGGCGAAGCTCCAGACGACACCGAAGGCGTAGGCTTCGCCGAGGAGGAGAACGTCGCCGCGGCTGAGGAGGATGGTCACGATTTGCAGCAGCGCCATCAGGTTCAGGATTCGGTAGGTGGTGCCGAAGCGGCGGTGGGGGCGGCGGAACCAATCGAGCAGGACGCCGTCTTCGGCGACGCGGTTGAGCACGCCGTTGACACCGATGAGGGACGTGTTGACGGCGCCGGAGAGGATCATGACGCCTACGACGACGACGAAGGCGTGGAAGCCGAGCTTGAGGGCGTGGGGGCCAGCGAGATGCATGACGAGGCCGCCGAGCATGTTGTCGTAGTACTGGGGGCGGAGCGCGTCGGGGATGATCATGACGGCGAGGACGGAGATGACGCCGGTGCAGATGGCGGCGTAGGTGCAGACGATGTTGGCGGTGATGCGGAGGTTTTTGAGCTTCGGGTAGCCGACTTCGCGGTAGACCTGGGCGAGGGTTTCAAAGCCGCTCATGGCCAGGAGCGAATGGCCGAGGGCGACGATCATGACGACGAAGGAGAACTGGGCGAACCAGGTGCCATCGAGCCAGCCGAGGGATTCGTGGGTCATGTGGAGGTTGGCCGGGGTGGGGAGGGGCGGGAGCGGGGCGCCGCCCTGGAGGAGGATCGTCAGCGGGCACCAGATGAGCAGGGCGGCGACCATGACGGTGGTGACCTGCATGATGCGGAGGGCTTTGTGGCTGGATTCGGGGACGCCTTTGATGTTGCTCCACCAGAAGTAGCAGGTGACGAGGATGCTGAAGAAGACGGCGAAGCTGTTGGGGTCGGTGTGCCATTGGGAGCCGGAGACTTCGGCGAATTCGTTCAAGAGGCGGCCGAGATACTGGCCGGCGGCGACGGCGCTGATGGGGCCGGTGAGGATGTAGTCGACGACGAGGGAGGAGACGGAGAGCTTGGCCATGGTGGGGCCGATGCTGTCGCGGACGACGATGTAGACGCCGCCGCGGACGAACATGCTGCAGCTTTCCATATAGATGGAACGGACGACGAAGCTGAAGAGCATGACGGCGAGGACGAGCCAGGGGGCGGACTTGCCGAGGGCCTGTTCGGTGATGCCACCGATGTAGAACATGGTGGAGGCGAGGTCATTTAAAACGACGGCGGCGGCTTGCCAAAAGGTGATGAAGGAGAGGGCGACTGTGCTGGCGACGACGACTCGCGTCCCGGACGGCGCTTGTGCAGAGGGTTCCACACCTTCAGCGTGGGGCGGGCGACGTAAGGGCTGTGCAAAGATGCCGGGGGCGGGTGTAAGGAAAGTATAAAGATTTGGGGTGTTGTAGTTGGGTTTGCAGCTCAGATTTTCGCCGGTTCGTCCGATAAACGGAATATGGCCACTACCGGGCGTCGCCGGAACAACCGCGTCATGTTATCTTCACCGCTGCAGATTTCCTGGGTGGACCCGCAGGGGAAGCCGCACTGCCGGCAGGCGATGGCGATTGATATTTCTGATGCCGGCATCCGGTTTGCGCTGCCGGAGTTGCTGGCGGAAACGGCGCCGGTGCAGATCCGTTGCCACGCGTTGGGGATGACGTGCACGGGCGTTGTGCGCACGTGCGCGCCGGCGGGGACGAAGTACGCCGTGGGGATTGAGTTTGTCGGCGGGGCGCGGTTTGACCGGGTGCGTGCCGGGGTTGCCAGCTTGCCGCGGCGGCGTTAGCTGGCGGCGAGTGCGGCGAGCGAGGCGGCGACGTTTTCGTCCAGCCCGAGCAGCTTTTCGACTTTGGAGATCTTCAGCACGTTCAAGACGCGCGGGGTGAGAGCGGCCATGCGCAGCTTGCCGCCGGCCTTACTGACCTTTCCGAAGGAGCCGACCAGGATGCCGATGCCGGCGCTATCGACGAAGGAGACTTCCGTGAGGTCGAACACGATCCGCGTCTTCTGATTTTTGATCAGCTCTTCGACCAGGAGTTCCAGATTCTGCGCGTCGCGGCCGAGGGTGAGGCTGCCAGCCAGCGTAATGACTTCCACCCCGGATTCCAGCGAACTGCGGTCTACTTTCAGCGGCATAAGTCCTCTTCGTAAAAATTGCAGACACCAGTTTAACAGAGTGCTGTTAGCGGGCCTTGAGGACAACCACGGTCATATCGTCGGCCTGTTCGGCGGCGCCGGCGAACTCGTCGGCGGCGGCGATCAGCTTCTGGATCAGTTCGGCGGCGGAGAGGTGGGCGGAGTCGCGGAGGATCTGTTCGACGGTCTCTTCGTCCCACATGTCGCCGGCTTCGTTGGTGGCTTCGCTGATGCCGTCGGAGTAGCAGAGGACGGTATCGCCGGGTTGGAGGGTGACCTCGCCGTCGTCATACATGGAGAACGTCAGGAGGCCGACGGGCGGGCCGCCCTCGTTGAGACGTTCAATTTCGCCGGTGGCGGCGCGGAGGAGCATGGGGGCGACCTGGCCGGCGTTGGCGTAGCGGAGGCGGCGGGTGTCGCCGTCGAGCATGCCGCTGAAGAGCGTCGAATACTTCTGCTGCATGGAGAAGCTGTAGACGGCGCGGTTGAACTTGCCCATCAGTTCGGAAAATGACTCCGGCGGGGTGAGGATCTGGGAGCGGATGGAGGCCTGGATACTGGCCATGAGGACGGCGGCGGCGATGCCTTTGCCGGAGATGTCGCCGAGGGTGAAGAAGAGGCCGTCACCGGGCATACCGATGAAGTCGTAGTAGTCGCCGCCGACGGTTTTGGCGGGGCGGCAGGTGGCGGCGTAATCGAGAGAGGGGAGTTTGGGCGGGTCCTGGGGGAAGAGGCGTTCCTGGACGGTGCGGGCGATTTCGAGTTCGCGGAGGACGAGGCGGGCGGCTTCGGCTTCGGCGCGGAGCCATTGGGATTCGAGCGCGCTGGCGGAGTAGGCGGCGGCGAGGCCGAGGAGATCGACATCTTCCTGGGAGAAGCCGCCGGGTTTGTTCAATGCCTGGAGGGCGCCGATGACGTTGCCGTCGGAGCCGTGGAGGGGCATGGCGAGGACGGACTTGGTTTCGTAGCCGCCTTTGGAATCGATTTTGAGGAAGCGGGCGTCCTGGGAGGTGTCGTTGACGACGATGGTTTCGTTGCCGGCGATGCAGGCGCCGGCGAGGCCCTGGCCGAGGGGGATGCGGATTTCGGGCATGCCGTGGGCCACCTTGGTCCACAGTTGCTGGTTTTTGTCGTCGATGAGCCAGATGCTGCAGCGGTCGGCGCCGACGAGGTCGCGGGCCATATCGGCATTGAGGCGGAGGACGGCGTCGGTTTCGCGCGCCTCGCCGATGCGGGTGGCGTACGCAAAAATAACCCGCGAAATCTGTTCGTCGCGCTGCATTGTCTATTGATTCTAGCTGACCAATCCGGACTGTGAGCTACTCGGATGTAACGAACCTTTGCGGCGAACGATCAGAATCGAGTAAGCTCACACAGATAGCCTGTTTGTTCGATTCAACACGAGGACAAGGGACCGACTTGATGAACAACCCGTTCCGGATGGAACTCAACTTCTGGGGAGTACGAGGCTCCATCCCCACTCCGGCTCCGGAGAATCTGGGGTATGGGGGCAACACAACCTGCCTTGAATTGCGACTGGCTGACGGTTCCATCGTTGTCATCGATGGCGGTACGGGCGCCCGGAAATTGGGGCTCTCTTTGTTGCAACGGTTCCCTGGACAGAGTTTGGACGTTTCTTTCCTGATGACCCATTTTCATTGGGACCACATTCAGGGCATTCCCTTTTTCGCGCCGCTGTACAGCCCGGCGAATCACGTTACGTTCCACTCCAGTAAGCCGCCTGAAGAGACGGCGGACATCCTGGAAGGGCAGATGACGAACCCGTATTTCCCTGTGCGGTTCGACCTGCTGGCGGCCAAGCGCGAGTTCGTGCAGATCTCCGATCGTCCGTTGGAAGACAACCGGCTGAGCGTGCATGCGTTCCCGCTGAACCATCCGCAAGGCGCCTCCGGTTTCCGGTTGGAGAGCCAGGGCGCGGTGGTGGTGCACGCCTGCGACCACGAGCATGGGGACCCCACGCTCGACCGCGTGCTGCGCGAAAACGCCGAGGGCGCCGACATTCTGGTCTACGACGCGCAGTTCACGCCGGAAGAGTACGAATCCAAGCGCGGCTGGGGGCACAGCACCTGGCTGGAGGCGATCCACGTGGCGCGCGATGCGAAGGTGAAGCAACTGGTGTTGGCGCACCACGACCCGTCGCATTCCGACGAGTTCCTGCGCAACGTGCTGGCACAGGCGCGCGAGAAATTCGACAACGTTGTGATCGCGCAGGAAGGCCTGGCGATTCCGCTATAGGGCTTCGGGCGGGCGTTCGAAGGCCGTGCCGAAACGGGCCGTCTGGCTGCCTACGGGCTGCACGGCGAGGCCGTTGGCGAAGTACATGGCGAGGTCCCGGCCGTCCTTGGTGCGAATGGGGCCGCGGGCTTCGCAGGCGATGACGTCTTTGACGCGGGCGTAGGTGGCGGCGGAGATGTTGACGCGGTTGGGAACGCCGCTGGACTCCATGCGCGAGGCGAGATTGACGGTGTCGCCCCAGATGTCGAAGGCGAATTTTTTGACGCCGACGACGCCGGCGACGACGGGGCCGGAGTGGAGGCCGACGCGCAGTTTCCACGGCATGCCGCCTTCGGCGGCGCTCATTTCCATGGCGCAGGCGAGGATCTCCATGGCGGCCAGAACGGCGTTGACGGCGTGGGACTCGCTCTCCTCCGGCAGGCCGGCGACGAACATGTAGGCGTCGCCGATGGTCTTCAGTTTTTCCAGGCCGTAGCGGGCGACGATCTTGTCGAATTCGGTGAAGTAGCGGTGGAGATGGGCGACCAGTTCCTTGGCGGGGAGTTTTTCGCTGGAGAGGGTGAAGCCGACGAAATCGGTGAAGCAGACGGTGACGTCGTCGAAGTGGTGAGGCGTGACCTCGCCGGTGGAGCGGAGTTCTTCGGCGACGGGGGCGGGGAGGATGTTGAGCAGCAATGCTTCGGTGCGTTGTTCCTGGGCACGGATCTGGGCGGTGCGCTCGTCGACCAGGGCCTCCAGTTGCTGGTTGCTTTCGCGGAGCTTGCGGAGGCGCCATTGGAGGAGTTGCCAGATGACGGTGGCGGCGGCCAGGACGTAGAGCATGTAGGCCCACCAGGCGCGATACCAGGGGGCGAGGATGCGGAAGAAGATGGACGCTTCGGGCGTCATTTGGCCGTAGGGATTGCGGGCGCGGACGCGGAGCTGGTAGTTGCCTTCCCAGAGGTTGTTGAGATCCTTCCAGGTTTCGTTGGTCCAGTTGGACCAGCGGCCGCCGGCGGTGTCGATGGAGACTTGATATTCGACGCGTTCGGGGGCGTCGAAGAAGGGTGCTGCGAATTCGACGCGGAGGTCGTTTTCGCCTTGCGGGAGCTCCAGGTTGCCGACGGGTTTGCCGAAGCCGCCGAACATGGTGTGGCGGGTTTCGGCGGCCTGGAGGCGGCGAATGTGGATGCGGAAGGGGTCGATGTCGGTGTTGGGCAGGGGTTCGCGGCGGATGAGCCGGCCATCGGGACCGGAGGCCCAGACGACGCCATCGCGATCTGCCTGGAGCGCCCAGACCTCATCGAGGCCTGCGCCGAGGAAGGGCATGGGGCGCCAGTTTTTGGCGATATCCATGACGCCGTGATAGCCGGCACCGCTTGCCCAGACGTTGCGCTGGCCGTCCTCGCGCATCAGCAGAACGCCGTGGGACCCATCGGCGAAGAGGGCGCCGATGGAATCGTCGGGCACGAATTTCCGATCGGGACCGGAGAAGCGGACCAGCCCCTTTTCGGTGGCGAAGCGCAATTGGCCGCGGATGCGGAAGAGATTTTTCCAGCCTGGGGGGAGGCCGTCGGTTTCGGAGAATGATTCGACGGCGGCGGGCTCCTTGTCGAAATTGGCGCGGAGGATGCCGCTGCGGGTGGTGAACCAGACGCGGCCGTCGTCATCTTCGGCGACGGTGCGGAACTCCTGGCCGCCGCCGGCCACCTCGCCGGCCTTCTTCCATTCGGCGCCTTCGCGGCGGTAGCGGATGCCGCCGGTGCGAGAGGCGACGTAGAGCACGCCGTCGCTGCGGGGCGAGAAGGACACGTCGTAGGCCACTTCGAGTTTGGCCTCCAGCTTCACCTTGTCGGCCGGCATGGAGTAGACGCCGTTTTGGGTGCCGATCCAGAGTTCACCGGGCCGGACGACAAGGGCGAAGACCGTTTCCTTAATGCCGTCGACGGCTTCAAATTCGGGCAGGCCGGCGGCCTTGGCGGGCTTCAGGCGGAACAGGCCGCTGGTGGTGCCGGCGTAGATCGTATCCTTCCAGCGGGCCAGGGTCATGAGCGTGCCGCGGAGGCCGCTCTGTTCGTCGAAGGCGGTGAGGTGGAGTTGGAAACGGGCGAGGCCATTGCTGGTGGTGAGCCAGACGCCGTTCTGGCGGTCGATGGCGGCGGAGGTGATGTACTCGCTGGGCAGGCCGTTGTCCTTGGTGATGGTGCGGAGGACTTTGCCTTCGGTGTTGGTGAGCAGCAGACCGCCGCGGAGGGTGCCGAGGGCGAGCAGATCCTTGTTCAACTGATGGAGCGTATAGAGCGAGGCATCTTTCAGCACGGCATCGGCGGCGAAGGGGAAGGGTTCGATGCCGGCGGCGGTCATCCGGAAGCAGCCTTTATTGGTGGCGAGAATGTCGTCGGCGCCGTGGCGGAAGACACCGCGCAGGTCGCTCTTGTCCAACTTGTCGCCGCCGGGAACCAGTTCGAGTTGCTCGTTCCGCAGGCGGTGCAGGCCGATCTCGGTGATATGCACGTGGAGAACGCCGTCGATGAGGTAGGCGCGGCGAAACCGTTTGGAGGATTTCCAGGTTTTCATCTCCCCCTTGGGACGCCAGCGCATGAGGCTTCCGGTGGAGCTGAAATAGACGCCATCGGCGGTGGCGGCGATACTCCAGACGTCGCCGAACTTTCGTTCTTCGGCGGGCAGTTTGTCGAGCAAGGAGACGAACTGGGCGTTGCCATGCGCGTCGGGCGCGAGGTAGCCGAGTTCGCCCTGGCCGCCGACAAAGACGGTGCCTTTGTCGTCCATCGCCAGGGAGCGCACGGTGCTGGCGTTGGGCAGGGCGATGCGGCGCCACTGCACGCCGTCGAACTCAACGAGGCCTTCGGTGTTGCCGAAGTACATGATGCCGCGGGGATCCTGGAGGACGGCCCAGTTCTGCGGCGAGGCGGCGTAGACCTTGGGAGCGTATTTTTCCAGCAGGAACTGGCCGGACTCCGGGTGCAGTTCGCGGGCGGAAGTCGGAGTGAGACCGCAGGAAAGCAACACCGCGACGGAGAGGATCCGTCTGGTGATCAACTGGCAATGGGTCACCCGGAAACCGCGGTCGGGCAAAGAAAGCGCTCCTCGTGCAGATAAGCTCCGCGCTCAACTGCCGTCGCGGGTCCTCAATCTGTCAGTATGAGGCGTAAACAGGTGGCGCGCAACGGCTAACGGCGGCGCAACCGGTGAAACGCCATGCCGGCGAGGGCGAGGGCGGCGGGAATGAAGGTGCCGGGTTCCGGAACGGTGGTCTGGCTCTGCGCGACGATCCCCTCCAGGCCGGCGACTTCGCCGGGGAGCAGGTCGATCGCCATGCGGGTGAAGACGTAGCGGGCGGGCTCGATAAAGGTGACGCTGGCCGACAGTTGAGTGAGCGGACTTACTTGAAGGAAATAGGGGTTGGAGCCGTCGATGCACTCAAAAGAATTGGACGTGTAGTTTGTTGGGCCGACGCCGCCGATGGAATTCGGGACGGGGAATTGCGAAAAGGGCTGATCGGTGCAGGACCAGCGGGAAACGTAGATGGGGCCGGTGGGCGGGTCGAGCGAGAGGTCATCGCCGGCGACGATCGGCGGCGGGTCGATGACGTAGGAGACGAGGTACTGCTCGGCTTGGCCAGGGAGCACCGAATGGTTGAACGTTGACGGCAGCACGCCGTTGAAGAGCAGGGTGTTTTGGGAAGGATCCGGGGTGACGTAGATGTCGTTGGCGGTGACCGAGCCGAAGGAGGAGAGCTTGGAGAAATCGAAGCTGAAGAAGTTCAGGACGCCCGACGTGCAGGCGTTCAACTCGCCATAGTTCGCCTTGTAGTAGCTCAAGGTCTCCGGGACGCAGGGGGCGGCAAAGGCGTTCGCAGCGGACGCGAGTACAAACAAGCTAAGCAGAATAGACTTCGTATGGTTCATCTAGAATTCCTCACACTGGACTA
>CANIFK010000089.1 GCA_947466555.1 Acidobacteriota bacterium
AGAGGCAATCGACCGGAGCCGGTGGTTGCGCGAGGACGAAAGAGGCACCGAAGAGGAGAAGCCCGAGGAGGGGGAGCGGACTGATTCCGGTGCGGCCGACGGCTATCCCTTCCTGGCGGAGGAGCATCCGGAAGTTACTACGTCCGGAGGCATCTAGTTGCAGCGAAGTGATGTACGGGACTTCCATTTGGCCTTCCCTCAAACTCAAGTATACACCGCACAGAGTCATTTCAAACCATCCAACTTACTCATTATGGACAGGTTTTAACTGACTCGGAAGTATCAGAAAAGACGTGGGTTATTTGCCCCACTTTCGGGTGACCCGGGTGGGGAAATGGCCCATATTTGTATGGTGGATTGTAAGTTTCGAGAGGTGATAAGTAATCGATCGCGTCTTTTTCATGTAATACCGGCTTCCACGCAAAATTATTCTGGGAGTGAATTGAACAATCGTGTACATTTAGGGGTAAGACGTAGCAATCAGCAGGAGAAGTCCACCGGATGGCGGCAAGGAGAGAGAGCGATGAAGCGTCTGGGAATTGCTGTTCTGGCAGTGGGTGCGGTGGCGGCGGGCGCCTGGGTGCTCGGCGGTGACCGGTTGCAGTTCGCCATGGGCGGGGCGCTGATCAACGTGGGGTACCGGCTGCAGGATCCGGTGGCGAACTTCGACTTCGTGCATGAACACATGGAACCGAAGTTGATCTGGGAGGAGTTCCTGCAGCAGAACCACATGGCGGCGGAGGTCCGGCAGAAGTGGCCGCGGACGAGCCGGCATCCGGTGATTGCGCTGGTGACGTGTATGGACGGGCGATTGGACACCAACGAGATTGCCGGCGACACGCGGCGGTATTACTATGTGTTGCGACTGGCCGGGTCGGTGCTATCGGAAAAAGAGGAAGAGATGCTGGAATTGGCGGTGAACAACGGAGTGGAGGTGGTGGTGTTCACGACGCACACCGATTGCGCGGCGGAGAAGGCGGCGAAGAATCCGGCGCAGCGGGCGCAGTACCCGAACCTGGTGAAGGCGGTGGACGAGCGGGAACACCGGTTTCAGGAGTTCCTGGAGAGGCCGACGATCCGGGCGAAGACCAGCGAAGGGCACCTGTTGGTGAAATGGATGGACCTGGACACGAGCACCGAGCGGGTGGCTCCGCACGATCAAGGCGCGGCTGGGCGCTAGATTGAGGGGGGAGTGGAGGCCGTCAGATCGGTAATGGCCCGCTCCAGCGCTGCCGGCATATAGGGTTTCTGGAGAATGGCGGCGCGGGAGCGCATGGCTTCCGGCAACGTATCGAGCGAAAGGGGATAGCCGCTACACAGCAGGCAGAGCATGCCGGGGAAGCGCTCCAAGAGCTCACGGGCCAGTTGGGAGCCGGGGTCGCCGGGGAGAGTTTCATCGGCGATGAGAATATCCGGTTGCCAGACGTTCGGCTCCGCCGCGCTGGATAGGGCGACGCGTGCGAGTTCGGCCGACAGGGCGTCGACGACCGAGTGACCGCAGCGCTCCAGGTGGCGTTTCAAGAGCGCTAGGAGCGCTTTTTCATCGTCAACCAGAAGTATGCGGAGCGCGGCCATGGCCAAACGTGTTTACCAGAGACCGGCCGGGCCTTGTTTGGGGAAGTAGGTGATACCGACGGAAATGCGGTTGCCGGTACGGCCGAAGGTGGTCCGGCGCAGGTCGAAAGTGCGCCAGTCGTAGCGGGCGTTTATACCGATGCTTTCCGTCAGTTTGTAAGTCACACCGGACCCGGCATTCCAACCGGTAAAGTTCCCGGAGGCGAAGCCGAGACTGATGAGCTTGGTGTAGTTCACGCTGCCGCTGAAGGAGAGGTCACGGCTGAAGTTGTGGGTGAAGTTCGCGCCGACTCCCTCATTGATGGAGGTCAAGAAGTAGCCATTCCCCGGGGTCACCCCGCGCTGGGCGTTGATCCCAAGCGAGGATCTTCGGATCTTTCGGTTCACGCCGAGAGAGCCACCGGCGAGAAGATTATTCGTTTCAAACACTTCCGAGCCAGAACTGCGGCCGAGGATGGCGGAAAGAACCGGGTCCAGAGCGAAGGAGCGGACGCCGACCGTAGACTGTTTGGACATCGTGAAGGAGGCAGAGACGTCCCAATCCCGCCCGATCTTCCGGCTGCCGTGAGCACCAACGGTGTGGACATCCGTATCCCCGAAGACTTTTTCGAAATCGAAGTGGCTGAAGCTGTAGCTGATGCCGAGGCTGGAGCGCCGGCTGAGACGATAGACCCAATCAGCCGAGCCGCCGTAAGAGCGCATATCCACCAAACTGCGTGCCTTGCGGCGCGTGGTGGAACCGGTACCGGAGAAACGAACCGACTGACGGGGACTGAAGGAGTACGTCGCCGACGTGGTCGTGCCGATGAAGTAATTGCGGGAGTCGAACAGTTCACCGACAGGTGCGGTAAGAAATTCAAACTCACTACTCTGGAAAACCGAAGGCCCGCCGAGAAAACGGTTCGAAGTGCCGGCGCCGATCTGGGAAGAAAGATGAAGCCGCTTTCCGATCTGGGTACCCCAACCAAGATTCATCTGATGATTGGTGCCGTTGAAGAATGAATTGGCAAAATAGTGGCTGATATTGCCACCGTAATCGAGCCCGAGGTACGAACGGCGCCACGTTTTGCGGCCGGAGACGCCGACGGAGGCGTCGAGACCGGTGCTGGCACCGGGCTTGAAGGCACCGCGGGAATCAACGGAATAGGCCAGAATGCTGGAATCGTAGGTGCCATTGAGAGAGGCCTGGACGTGGATAGGAATCGACTCCGTCCCGTGACGGCCTGCGGAGGAACCGGCGCGGCCCAGGATTGACGGGCCATCGTAATCACCGGCAACGCCCGGTTGCGCCGCCAAAGGGCGGACGGCAACGGCAAGTAGAACAAACGCAGAAACTCTCAGTGCGAAAGACAATCGGCCTCCATCCGTAGTATCGGCGCAATCGGGAAACTACTTTACCTGAAAAGGGGGAGTAGTTGACGCGCGGTCGGACGTATTACCAGACTAACAGATGTAAACCCGGGCGCGCCGCCACGCAAGGAGAGGGAAACCATGAAATCCCACACCGAATACCTGCATTTTTCGACCGGGAAATTGCGTGAGTTCATCAACATCACCGGACAGGTGGAGGCGGCGTTGCGGACGAGCGGGATTGCCGAGGGGATGATCCTGGTGTCGGCGATGCATATCACGGCCGGGGTATGGGTGAACGACGCCGAGGACGGGTTGCTGGCCGATATTGATGAATGGCTGGAGCATCTGGCGCCGTTCAAGAAGAACTATCGGCATCATCGGACGGGGGAGACGAACGGGGACGCGCATTTGAAAAGCCTGTTGGTGCATCACCAGGTGATCGTTCCGGTGACGACGGGGAAGCTGGATTTGGGGACCTGGCAGCAGATCTATTACGCCGAGTTCGACGGACGGCGGAAGAAACGCGTCATTATCAAAGTGATGGGAGAGTGAGAAATGGCGGATTCGGATGAAAGGATCGCAGACGATGCGGCATCTACACTCCAAGGAGACCCTATGAACCAGAGAATCGTACCGGCGGTGATGGCTGCGTCATCGTTGATGGCGGCGGAGTTGCCGGTGAAGCGCGTGGTGCTGTACAAGCACGGGGTTGGATATTTTGAGCGGAGCGGCGATCTGGCCAGCGGCGAGTCGGCGCGGCTGGATTTCAAGGCTTCGGAGATGAATGATGTTTTGAAATCGCTGTCGGTGGTGGAGACGGGCGGGGGGAAGGTGAGCGGGTTGCGGTATGACTCGTCGACGCCGCTGGACCGGCGGTTGGGGGAGTATTCCTTCCAGGTGGGGGCGCAGGTGCCGCTGGCGCAGTTCCTGGACCAGTTCAAGGGCGCGCGGATTGAGATGGAATCGGCCGGGCAGAAGTCGGCTGGAGCGATTGTGAGCGGACGCGTGGTGGCGGCGACCGAGCAGCAGCCGCAGCGGGATTTGGTGGTATTGCTTACCGACGCGAATGAGTTGAAGACGGTGGATCTTTCGGCAGTGACGTCGTTGAAGCTGGCCGATGGGGTTTTGCAGCGGCAATTGCGCGATTATCTGGGCGCGCTGGCGGGGGCGCGTACGCGGGAGCAGCGGTCGGTCTATATTGACTCGACGGACGCGAAGGGCCGGAAGGTGGCGGCTTCGTATCTGATCCCGACGCCGATTTGGAAGTCATCGTACCGGCTGATTTTCCAGAACGCGCCGCAGCCGTTGTTGGAGGGCTGGGCGATTATCGACAACACGACGAACGACGACTGGACGAATATTTCGTTGTCACTGGTGTCGGGAAAGCCGATTTCGTTTCAGAGCCGGCTGTACGATCCGAAGTTTATTGAGCGGCCGTTTGCGGAGTTGCCGGATGAGCAGGCGGCGGCTCCGGTACTGTATGCCGGTGCGGTGGGTGGCGCGATGCCGCCTCCTCCGCCGCCGGCACCCGCGCCGATGCAGGCGATGTCGAAAATGGGCGCGGGTCGCGGGCGGGCGATGATGACCGAGGCGGCGGCGGCGGAGCCGATGATGGACCGGGTGAGCAACGTTTCGGTGCAGACGGAAGGGCGGGAGCTGGGCGAGCTGTTTGAGTACGCCTTCGGCCAGCCGGTGACGGTGCGGCGGAACCAGTCGGCAATGTTGCCGTTTTTGCAGCAGCCGATTGATGCGCGGAAGCTGTTGATCTATTCCGACCGGTCGAGCCCGAATCCGCGGACGGCGGCGGAGTTGACCAATAAGACCGGCAAGACGCTGGATGGCGGGCCGATTACTGTTTTCGACTCCAATGCGTATGCGGGCGAGGCGTTGGTGGAGACGGTGAAGACGGGCGATAAGCGACTGATTAGCTATGGCATCGACCTGGGTACGCGGGTGACGACGGGCATTGATTCGGGGAATCAGCGGTACCTGGAGTACCGGGCGACGCGGGGTTCGTTGATCATCAAGACGGGCATTGAAGAGACGACCACGTACACGATCAAGAACATCGATAACCGGGCGAAGACGCTGATTATTGAACATCCGCTGCGCTCCGAGTACAAGCTGCTGAACCAGAAGCCGGTGGAGGTGACGGGTTCTATGCAGCGGTTCAGCGTGGCCTTGAAGCCGGCGTCGACCGAGACGTTCGTTGTGAAGGAAGACTTCATGCACGATGAGTACGTTTCGGTTTCTTCGATGACGCCGGACGCGATTCTGGCGATGACGCAGAACCGGGCGTTGTCGGCCGCGGCGAAGCAGCAGTTGGAACGGATCGCGGCGCAGAAGAAGGCTGTGGCCGAGGCTGATCGGGCGATTCGTGGGGCGGAGCAGCGGATTCAATCGCTGTCCACCGACCAGGAACGGCTGCGGCAGAACATCTCCAGCTTGAACTCGATTTCGGGTCAGCAGGAAGTGGTGCAGCGGTATGCACGGGACCTGGCGGCGAGGGAGCAGCAGATTGTGACGCTGCGCGATCAGGCGGCGGAACAGCGGACGAAGAAGTCTGCGTTAGAATCGGAACTCAATGCGATGTTGGAGAAGTTGGAGTTTTAACCGATTGGAGCGAGCCTAGTGCGGGTCGCGCTGATCGGGTATGGCAGCGTGGCCCGCGCCTTTGCGGCGTTGGTGGCTGAACAGCAGAAGCGGTTTCCGTTTCGCATTGCGGGGGCGCATACGCGGCGGGGAACGGCGTATGGGCCGGTGTTGGAGTTCGGGCCGGTGGCGGGGAGCGTGGGGGAGTTTCTGGACCGGGCGCAGGCGGAGGTTCTGGTGGAGCTTTCGTCGCTGTCGCCTGAGACGGGCGAGCCGGCGTTGACGCATATCCGGGAAGCGTTTGCGCGGGGGATGCATGTGGTCACGGCGAACAAAGGGCCGTTGGCGCATGCGTTTGGGGCGTTGCGGGCGGAGGCGGCGGCGCGGGGCGTGGAGTTCCGGTATGAGTCGACGGTGATGGATGGGTCGCCCGTGTTCAACATGGTGCGGAACTGTTTGCCGGGGGTGAAAGTTCTGGGGTTCAGCGGGGCGTTGAACAGCACGACCAAGATTATTCTGCGGGCGATGGAAGAGGGGCGGACGTTCGACGAGGGCGTGGCGGAGGCGCGGGCGTTGGGGATTACTGAGGCCGATCCGGCGTACGACGTGGATGGGTGGGACTCGGCGGTGAAGGCGGCGGCTCTGGCGAATGTGTTGATGGACGCAGGGGTGCGGCCGCAGGATGTGGAGCGGGAAGGGATTGGCGCGTTGACGGCCGAGGATGTTCGGGCGGCGCGGGCGGCGGGCGAGATTTATGTGTTGATCAGCCGGGCATCGATTGGCGATGACGGGCGGGTGCGGATGCAGGTGCGGCCGGAGCGGTTGGCGATCGCCGACCCGCTGGCGACGGTACAGGGCACGTCCAATTTGCTACTGTTGCACACGGACCTGATGGGCACGGTGGGAACGATTTCGATTGAGCCGCGGGTGGAGCAAACCGCCTACGGCGTATTGAGCGATCTGGTGGATATTACGAGGACATTATGAAACTGATTCGATACTCCTTTCATGACGAAGTGCACGCGGGCGTGGTGACGGCCGCGGGTGTGGTGCCGGTGCCGGCGATTAATTTGTACACGGGTTCGAAGGTGCCGGATTCGGTGCTGGGGATTATTGAATCCGGGGATCTGGAGCCGTTGAAGGCCGCCGAGGGGATGCCCGCAATTCCCTTCTCCGATGTGCTGCCGCTGCTGCCGTATCCGGTGCCGCCGAAGATCTGGTGTATCGGGTTGAACTACCATTCACACGCGGTGGACATCAAGGCCGTGCAGCCGGACGAGCCGGGTTCGTTCATGAAGCCGGCGTCGTGCATGACGCGGCCCGGGGGCGAGATCATTCTGCCGCCGGCGCACATTACCAACGACGTGGACGCCGAGGGCGAGTTGGCGGTAGTGATGGGGAAGAAAGTGCAGTATCTGAAAGACCACGCCGAGGCGTTGGATGCGATCTTTGGCTACACGGTGACGTTGGACCTGACGGCGTTGGACGTGTTGGCGAAGAATCCGCGGTATTTGACGCGGTCGAAGAGCTTCGACACGTTCTTCAGCTTTGGCCCGGTGATTGTGACCAAGGACGAGATTGCCGATGTGGATGAGCTGGAAGTGATCACGGAGAGCAACGGGGCAGTGTTTTCGCGGGACTTCGTGAAGAATATGAAGACGCGGCCGTTGGAGCTGGTGCGTTTCCACAGCGACTATCAGACGCTGCATCCCGGTGACATCATTTCGACGGGCTGCCCGAAGGGCGTGCGGATTAAGAAGGGCGATGTTGTGGGCGGGCGTGTGGAAGGCGTGGGTTCTATTTCGGCCACGGTTCGCTAAACTGGGAGTATTGTGACTTCTGTTTTAAAACGTGTAATTTTTTGGGACTTCCCGCGCGCGTCGTGGCAGTATGACGTGATTGTCGTTGGCATTCTGGCGTTCATCTTTCTGACGCCGCGGGAGATCTTCAAAGACCAGCCGAAGGCGCAGAGCATTGTGCTGGTGCAGACGGATACGCCGGGCGTTGAGGTTTTCTATCTGGAGCCGAAGCAGCTGGTGGGCGTGACGGAGAGCGAGCGGTTTCAACAAGTGGCGCAGATGCTGGAACGGCGCGACGGGAAGAAATTGCAGTTGTACAAGTTGACGCCCCTATTGGACGCGGAGAAGGAAACCACCGGGTTCATGGCTTATACGCGCGTTGTGAAGTAACCGGTTCGCGCGACGGAACATCCAAGAGAGTGAAATGAAACTACCGATCGCAGTATTCGCGTTGTTGGGTGTGGCCGCGCTCCCGGCGGCGGAAACGCTGGGCGCGGTGCAGGCGCGCATGGACAAGTCGGCCGCGGAGTTTGCGGGGTTGTCGGCGCGGGTGAAGAAGGTCAGCTATACGGCGGTGATCAAGGACTCGTCGGCGGAGTCCGGCACGTTCATGATCAAGAAAGTGAAGCCGGGAGACGTGCGGGTGCGGATGGAGATTGATAAGCCGGATGCGCGGTCGATTGCGTTGTCGCGGAAGAAGTACGAGATTTTTCTGCCGAAGATCAACACGGTGCAGGAGTACGACCTGACGCAGTACGGGCGGCTGGTGGACCAGTTCCTGTTGCTGGGGTTCGGGACGCCGGTGCGGGACATCACTAAGAGCTACGACATGGTGGTGGCGGGGACGGAGACGATTGACGGCAAGCAGACGACGCGGGTGGAGTTGCGACCGAAGCTGGATAGTGTGAAAGAGCATTTGAAGCTGGTGGAGATTTGGATCCCGATGAATGATGGGAATCCGATTCAGCAGAAGTTTTTGCAGCCGTCGGGGGATTACACGCTGTCGACCTATATGGACGTGAAGGTGAACCCGTTGATGAAGGACGCCGATGTGCAATTGACGCTGCCGAAGAATGTGAAGCGGGAGAAGCCGCAGAAGTAAGTCCGGTAGAATACCGGGTGTGATTGGAAGAGCACTTTCCCTCGTCCTGGCGCTGGCGCCGCTGGTGGTGGCCGCGCCGATTGAAGCCAGTAAGGTTTTTGAACTGCTGAAGAAGGGTGCGGCGCTGTCCGCGCCCGAGGCGGCGAAGCTGGAGGAACGGCTGGCGAAGAAGCCGGACGATCCGCAGGCGCGCATTCAGTTGCTGTCGTTCTATGCGACAGTCCCGGCGGGACTGGAGCTAACGGCGGTCAAGGCGGCGAGGGTGAAACATGTTTTGTGGCTGATCGAGGGGGACCCAGTCGATGGCTTTGGGTTATATCAGGTATCGACGGGTGTGCAGCGCGTGAACTGCCGCGGGGACCAATTGGCCGATGCGCAGGGGGCGGGGAAAGTGATTGGCGCGTGGATGGAAAAGATGCGGGCGAGCCCGGCGGAGCGAAGGCTCCGAGACCGGGCCGTTGCCGCGGCGGAGTTTTGCCAGCCGGAGGAGGCGGAGCGGATTCTAATTGAGTTTTGCGACAACGCCGGGTTGGGGCGACTGTACGCCAATGCCATTTTGGGCGTCGCGGGGCGGAGCTACACGGGGAGCGACGCATCGGGGACGGACGCCGCGCTGCGGGTGAGCCCGTTTGCGGAGGCGGCGAAGAAGGCACTGGCGACGACGACGGACAAGGACATGCTGGAGTGGGCGGCGCGGACGATGCTGCAGGCGGGGGCCAACTTGTGGGCCGATGGCAAGTTGGATTGGGACTACTTACAGTTCGGGCGCGCGCTGTTGTTTCGGGCGAAGGCGCAGGGCGCCGAGGGCCCATGGATGGCGACGCTGCCGACTGCATTGCCGGCGCGCGGGGAGCGTCCGCCGCAGACGATTCGAGTGGGCGGCAATGTGATGGCAAAGAACATCGACAAGTCGGTTCCGCCGCGGTATCCGACCGAAGCGAGGCGAACGGGGATTGAGGGGACAGTTCGATTTGAAGTGATTGTGGGGCTGGATGGGGCGATTGCTTACATGCAGTTGGTGAGTGGGCCACCGGCATTGGTGGAGGCGAGCGCGACGGCGGTGCGCCAGTGGCGCTACAAGCCGACGATGTTGAACGGCAAACCGGTTTACGTGCAGACGATGATCGACGTCAACTACCGGCTGACGCCGTGAAATTAAGAGATTTTGCATGTTTGTGATAGCTTGAAATCGATGAAGCGGAGAAGCGTTTTCAAGTCGCTGCTAGGCGCGTCGGCATTGGCGCCGGTGGCAGCGGCACAGACTCCTCAGGGATCGAATCAACCGACGGCGGACGACGCCGCGAAGTTTGACCTGACCACGGCGGACGCGGTGGCAACGCCGCGGCACAAGTTCTTTTCGCCGGAGCAGTATCAGACGCTGGAACGGCTGTGCGACCTGCTGGGGCCGGCCTACAACGGCAAGCCTTCGGCGAAGCAGGCCGAGGCACCGCAGTTTCTGGATTTCCTGTTGTCGAAATCGCCCACGGAGCGCCAGGTGCTGTATGCGCAGGGGCTGAACCAGCTGGACATCGACGCGCGGCTGCAGAAGGGCAAGGCGTTCGCTGCGTTGACGGATGGCGAGGCGGCGGGGCTGCTGGCGCCGTTGAAAGCCAAGTGGACGTGGAAGGCGCCGGCGGAGCCGTTGGCGCGGTTCCTGCGGGAAGCCAAGGCCGACGTGATGCGGGCCACCGTGAACAGCAAAGTGTATGCCGATGCGGGCGCTGGATCGCGCCGCGCGACGGGTGTGAATACGTATTGGGACGTGATTGATTAAGCGATGCAACAAGACTACGACGTCGTAATTATTGGGTCGGGCGCGAGCGGCGGGATGGCCGCCTACACGTTGTGCAAGGCCGGCGTGAAGTGCCTGATGTTGGAAGCCGGGCCGATGATCGACATCGCGCGGCACCGGACGATGAAGGCGGTCTACGAACTGCCGTATCGCGGATTCAACGAGCCGGGACGGTTCCCGCACATCACGCAGGCGTCGGAGTTTGACGCGAACGTCTGGATCGACGAGAAGAAGAATCCGTACAGCTATCCGGAGAACGACCCGTATTTCTGGGTGCGCATCCGGATGGTGGGCGGCAAGACGCTGCGGTGGGGCCGGGCTTCGTGGCGACTGAGCAATTTCGAATTCAAGGGTAAAGACCACGACGGGTTTGGCGAGAACTGGCCGGTGACGCTGGAAGAGCTATCGCCGTTCTACGACCGCGTGGAGCCGCTGTTCCGCGTGGCGGGCAAGAACGAAGGCTGGGCGCAGATGCCCGATGGGAAGATTACGCTGGACGAGTCGCGCGATTCGCTGAGTATTCAGCGGTTCAAGGATTCGGCGGCGAAGCTGGGCGTGCCGACGACCAAGCCGCGGCGGGCTACGGGGACGCTGGCGTCGTCGGTTAATCTGCTGTTGCCGGAGGCGATGGCGACGGGCAATCTGACGATTGTGCCGAACGCGATTGTGCGCGAGATCGGCGTGGACCCGAAGACGGGGCGCGTGAACGCGGTGCACTTCCTGGACCGGCGGAACAAGCGGGAGTACAGTGTGCCGGCGAAGGCGCTGATGCTGGGCGCATCGACGCTGGAGAGCACGCGGCTGCTGTTGAATTCGCGGTCGCGGCTGTTTCCGAATGGCCTGGCGAATTCGAGCGGCGTGTTGGGGCACTACCTGTTCGACCAGTTCTATGTGAAGAACACGGTGGTGGCGATTGTGCCGGAGGCGCGCGGCGGCAAGGGCGGCCGGACGCTGATGGGCGGGGCGGGTTACATTCCGCGGTTCCGCAATTTGAAGGGCGAGAAGAAGAATTTTATCCGCGGGTATGCCTACGATTTTGGCAGCGGCGGGACGCCGAATCCGGAGCTGTTGCCGGCCTATGGCAGCGACCTGATGAAGGCGATGGACGAGTTGCAGGGCGCGGCGTTCAGCATGACGACGATGGGCGAGGCGCTGCCGCGGTATGAGAACAAAGTCAGCATTCATCCGACGTTGAAAGACGCCTGGGGCGTGCCGTGTCTGCATATCGAGCAGAAGTATACGGAGAACGAATTCAACATGGCCAAGGACGCCATGGAGACGGGCGCGGCGGCTTGCGAGGGCGCCGGGTTCGAGGTGCTGGCCAAGCACTGGGAGATGGTGCCGCCGGGCGAGAGTATTCACGAACTGGGTACGTGCCGGATGGGCGCGGATCCGAAGAAGTCCGTTTTGAACGCGTTCAATCAGACGCATGACGTGAAGAATCTGTTTGTGATTGACGGGTCGGCGTTTGTGTCTGGCGGCGTGCAGAATCCGACGTTGACGCTGTTGGCGCTGACGGTGCGGGCGTCGGAATATCTGATTGATCAGAAGAAGAAGGGGCA
>CANIFK010000090.1 GCA_947466555.1 Acidobacteriota bacterium
CTGCGGCCGCTGTACCGCGAGGCGGCATGCGCGCTGTTTCAACTGGAGACGCCGCTGGCCACGGTGAAACGGGCGATGGAGATTGCGCGGGAAGAAGGCGCGGTGACGATTCTGGACCCGGCGCCGGCGCAGGCGTTGCCACGAGAGGTTTTAGAATTGGCCGATTGGATGACGCCGAATGAGACCGAGGCGCGGATGCTGACGGGGCAGGAGTTGGAACCGGCGGAGATGGAAACGGCGCTGTTGGCGATGGGGGCGCGAGGAGTGGTGTTGAAGCTTGGGGCGGCGGGGTGTTTTTCGGGCGGGGCGTTTTCGACGGGATTCGCGGTGGACGTTGTGGATACTACGGCGGCGGGGGATACGTTTAACGCCGGGTTCGCGGTGGCGTTGGCCGAACATAGAAACACCGCGGACGCACTTCGCTTTGCGAATGCGGCCGCGGCGTTATCGGTGACCAGACTGGGAGCACAAACTTCCGCGCCATCGCGGGCGGAAGTAGATGCTTACTGTTCTTTTTTGGTGCCGTAGACGACGGCGTTCACTTTACCGGCTTCGATGGTCACCGTCTTCGTGAATTCGCCGTAGAGCTGCGACTGGACTTTGAGTTCGTAGGTGCCGGCGGGCACAAGCAAACCGCCGCCGACATCGTTCAACTCATCGACGTGGCCCATGAACTGACCGTTCAAGTAGATGGCGCCGATGTCACCGGCCGCGACGGACCAGAACGACTCGCCTTCCCCACCCTTCAGGCGGAGGCGGCCAAACGGACCCTTCGGCGGCTCCTTCTTCTTCAGCTTGGCGGAGAGCTTGGTGGTCTTGCCGGCTTTCGCGTCAATCTTGGCGGTGAAGTCCTCATAACGGGGATCCTTCAGCGTGATTTCGTGCGAGCCGGGTTCAATGGTGTATTTTTCGGGCACCGAGAATCGGCCGGCGGGGCCAACGTACTTACTGTCGACGAAGAGGCCGGCGCCGCGGGGGCCGGAGCGGACACGGATCTTCGTGTCACCATCGGCGGCCATCAACGGCAGTGTCATTACAGACAGCAACGCTACTGAGAAGAGCTTGAGTCTCATAACTAACAGGATACCTGATTGTGAAGAAACGTTACTTACCCGGCTGACCTTTTTCGCGGTGGACCCAATTGTAGGCCGCGATCGAGTTTTTCCAGAAGTATTTTTCGGCGACGGCGGGGCCTTTGGCGTCGAAATAGGCCTTCACCACATTGAATACCTGGGCGTAATTCCCAACAGTTTCGCTGTTCGGCCAGTCGCTGCCATAGAGCAAGCGGTCCTGCCCGAAGGAGTCGTAGAGGAAGTCGATCTTGGGCTTGTACTGCGCCAGATCGGTGACTGTCTGGCCGTTAACTTTATTCAGGACGGCAGAAACTTTCACGTAAACTTTTGGCCGGGAGGCCAGAGTGCGAACCGCGGCGGTGTAGGCGGCCTTGCTTTTCGCGTCGCCGGGCACGACGATTTTGGGCAGGTGATCGATGACGATTTTGAGATCGGGCACCTTGTCGCCGACCTGGATGAGGTCTTCGAGGAGTTCGACGGTGGGGTTGGCGGTATCGAGCGTGAGGCCGCCGGAGGCCATCCGTTTTAGGCCGGCGATGAACTCCGGCTTCTTCAGTTCGGCGTGGATGCCTGGGCGCTCCCATAGGTTGCCGTAGCGAATGCCGCGGAAGAGAGGGTTCTTGGAAAAGCGGTCGAGCTGTTTATTGAAGTCGGGCTTGCTGGGTTCGAGGTTGCCGATCATGCCGACGACGATGGTGTCTTTGGCGGCGATGTCGAGCACCCACTGGTTGTCTTCCAGCCACGGGCTGCATTCCACCTCGATGGCGCCAACGACGTTGTGCGCCTTGGTGAGTTTCCGGTATCCATCGGGAAGAGCGGGCCAGTACATGGGCGCGTTCTTCGGGGGCCACGGAATGCCTTCGGGACGACGGGGGTCGTACAGGTGGATATGGGTATCGATGACGGGGATCGAAGTGGCGGCGGCGGCGAGGGGCGCAGCGGCGGCGGCGGCGAGGAAGTCTCTACGTTGCACTCGGGTATTCTACTATTTCGCGGTGCGCAACGCGGTGATGGCGGCTTCGACACCTTTATCGGCGGGATTGGCGCGGAGATAGGCTTCCAGCTGCGCGACGGCCTCGGCGTTGCGGCCGAGATTTCCGAGCGCGATGCCGGCGTTTTTGCGGGCGGCCCAGTTCTCCGGGTCGAGGCGGATGGCTTCGGCGAAGGAGGCGAGGGCGGCGTTGTCGTCCTTGCGGATGTAGGCAGCGAGACCGATTTGCATTTGAAGGGACGACGCCATGCCGGGCGTGGTGGCGAGCGGGAGCGCCTGGCGGGCCTCGGCAACAGCCTCGTCGAGCCGGCCGGCATCGAGCAGCGCGCGGCTGTAGTGATATCGGGGAACCGGGCTATTGGGCTGGAGCTCGCGGGCGCGAAGCAGCGGCGCTATGGCGTCGGCAGGCCGGGCGGTCTGGAGGTAGGCTCGGCCGATGTTCAGATACGGCATCATTTGCTTGGTATTGAGTTGCGCGGCGATGTTGTAGTTCTTGATCGCTTCGTTAAATTTCTGTTGTTTTTCCAGCGCGACGCCGAGGTTCAGGTAGACCGTACTGGCGCCAGGCGCAACGGCGATGGCGTGACGGTACAGGGTAAAGTCGTTGCGCCAAGTGCCAATCTGGATCCAACTGACGACAGCCAGCACGAAGGCAATACCGAAACCTGCGATTCGGAATACTTTCTCGCCGAAGATCCCAGCCAGAGAGATGGCCACGGCGGCTAATGGGAGCAACGATGGCAGATAGGTATAGCGATCGGCGTAGGGCTGCGGGCCGACTTGGATGAAACCGATCGTCGGCGCCGCGGCAAGTAGGTACCAGAGCCAACCTGCGAGCAGCCACGGCGAGCTGACGCGGCGCTGCCAAACGAGATAAGAGATCCCGGCGAGGAGACCCACGGAGCCGACAACTTCGACGGCTGGATAGCTATCCGGAAAGGGGTAGACAACGGCGAGTCCGGAAGGCCAGACGGTCATCCACAAATAAATGGCGTACGAGCGTACGATATTGGCGGCGCGGAGAGCGACTGGAAGATCGTTGACCTCCGCCATGGCGCCCGCCGAACTTTGGCCGACGATTGTTAGGATCGCGACCACAACGGCCAGTGCCGCCAGGGGCACTTTTTCAAGAATCAACTGGCGTAGAGGGGTCCCCGCGAATCGACGCAGCGGCCAGTAATCGAGGATGAGTAGACACACTGGCAGCGCGACCAGCGTCGGCTTGGCCATTAAGCCGAGAGCAAATAGCGCGGCCGTCAGCAGATAGCGGCGACGATCGGCGGGCAGTTCGGTGTAGCGCACATAGGCCCACATGGTGAGCAGCCAGAACAGGCCGCTGAGCACGTCTTTGCGCTCAGTCACCCAGGCGACAGATTCGACGCGAAGCGGATGCACGGCGAAGATGGCAGCGGCGACGGCGGACGGCCAGAGCGGGAGACGGAGACGGCGGAAGACGACAAAGACCAGAGCCGCATTGACGGCGTGGAGAAGAGCGTTGACCAGATGGTGCGCGGTGGGATCCAGGCCGAAGACGGTGACGACGGCCATGTGGGAGAGATAGACCAGTGGCTGCCAGTTGATGTAGTTGGTGGTAAGCGCCCAGAGGATGCTGGCCCCGGTGAGTCCGGCGCGCACGTGCGGGTTCTCAGTGATGAAATCGGGGTCATCGAGATTGATGAAGTCAAAGACCGCGGTTTGCCAGTAGAGGAACAGCGTGAAGAGGAAGAGCCCCCAGGCGATCTGGCGATCCCGCGTCCCGGCGGGTTGAATATTCTCGGTACGAGCCACTCTTGAGAGGGTAGCAAAGCAGCGCTGAATAGAGAGCGGAACCGCTTACCATGGGAAGCAGCGCGTGAAAACAATCTTCCATATCGACATGGACGCCTTCTTCGTCTCGGTGGAAGAACTCTATGACCCGTCGCTGAAGGGCAAGCCGGTGGTGGTGGGCGGCAAGGGGCACGAGCGGGGTGTCGTTTCGGCGGCATCGTACGCGGCGCGGAAGTTCGGTGTGCATTCGGCGATGCCTCTGCGGACGGCGGCGGCGTTGTGCCCGCAGGCGATTTTCGTTGATGGGCATCGGGATCGTTATGAGCTTTACTCGGGTAAAGTTCGCGGAGTGATTGAATCGTTCACGCCCCGGTTTGAGATGGCCTCTATCGACGAAGCATACCTGGACATGACGGGTACCGAGCGCCTGCATGGCCCGCCGTTGCAATCGGCGCATAAGCTGCATGAGGCCATTCGGGCGGCCACTGGGCTCAACAACTCCATCGGCGCGTCGTCGGCGCGGCTGGTTTCGAAAGTTGCTTCGGACCAGGCCAAGCCTAACGGGGTGTTGTGGATTCCGCCGGGGGCGGAGGCGGCGTTTTTGGCGCCGCTCGATATTCGCAAGATCCCGGGGGTCGGCAAGGTGGCGGAGAAGAATTTGCAGGACATCGGCATCTATAAAGTGGGCGACTTGGCGCTGCTGGACGACCGGTTGCTGATGGAGCGGTTCGGGAAGATGGGGCTGGCGCTGGCGGGCAAAGCCAAGGGGTTCGATTCCGGTTCGTGGTTTGAAAAAGAGATGAGTAATGATGACGACCCGAAGTCGATTAGCCACGAGCATACGTTCACGGAAGACACGGCGGACCGCGCAGTGCTCGAATCCACACTGGCGCATATGAGCGAGAAAGTGGGACGCCGGCTACGCGAGCATGGGTTCCACGCGCGCACGGTTCAAATCAAGTTCCGCTATTCGGACTTCACGACGTTTACACGAGCCCAGTCGCTGGATCATGCGACGCAATTGGACACAGAGATTTTTCAGACGGCGCGCGAACTGTTTGACCGCAATTGGGATAAAGGACGGCCCATCCGGTTGATTGGCGTGCACACGGCGGGCTTTTCGGAGACGGAAGGGCAGTTGGACCTGTTGGACGGAGATAAGAACGAGAAGCTGAAGCGGGTATTTTCCGCCGCCGATTCGCTGCGAGATAAGTTTGGGGAGGGCTCGGTGAACTTGGCGGGGGCGCTGCGGGGGCGCTTTCGGGAACGAATTCACGATGGGTTGACGAAAAAACCGGAGCCGTGATGAAATTTTTTGATGCGAGAATGAGGGTGGAATTCGCGTAATCTACTATGCCCCTCCTCCTGTTTCTCGTTTTTGCTACCGCAGCGTTCGCTCAACGAGGTGGGGTTCCGCCCGCCGTTTTTCATGCGCCGCAAAAAGTGACGCAATCGGCCCCTGGCCAGCGATCGGAACTACGCGCCGCTCCCGAGCGGTGGCTGGCGCCGTTGACGGCAGAGGAACGGTCAGCGCGGAGCGTGCGGCCGGGGCTGACCCAGATCGGCGTGCATCGTTCTGTGAGCGCAACGGAGGGGGAAGGCTCCTGGCAGACGGCGCGGGATGGATCGTCGGTATGGCGATTGGTATTGCGGTCCCCGGGCGCGGTGGCGATGCGACTGCACCTGGAGGATTTTCACGCCGGCGACGGACAGTTGTGGATTACGGAACTGTTGGCCGACCGACCGCAGACCTTCGGGCCCTATGACGGCGACGGCATTTACGGCGACGGCGAGTTCTGGACGAACACGGCGCTGGGCGAAGCGGTGCTGATCGAATTCCAAACAAGATCCCGTGCGAGAACGGTTCCGTTCCGGATCCCGGAAATCGCGCACCTTACCGAACTGCCTATTACGGTGGCCAAGGCCGGCCCGGATATGGGATTGGCCAAGTTGGGGGAAACGCGGGCGGCTGCGCTCAGTTGCAATATCGATGTCACCTGCCGGGCGGAGTACGCCGAGTTGGCTCGGGCGGTGGCGCGCATATCGTTTGAGACCGGGGGCGGCGTGGCACTCTGCAGCGGCACTGTTCTGAATACGCGAGCGAATTCCTTCGTCCCCTATTTCATGACAGCGTCTCACTGCATCTCCACTGACGCAGAGGCGCGGACAGTGGAGGCGTTTTTCCTATACCAAACTCAACGCTGCAATGGCCCGGCGCCGGCGGCGGCCGACATTCAACGAACGTTGGGGTCCCGGTACATCGCCGGCAGCAATATGGAGAGTGGCGACTTTACGCTGCTGCGGCTTAACAGCGTACCGGACGGCACCATCTTCGCCGGCTGGACGGCGGACGAACATCCGATCGGGGCGGCCGTAACGGGTATTCATCATCCGACGGGCGATTTGAAGAAGATCTCCTTCGGCGCGCGCGGCGAGGCGATCGCGACCAGAGGACGGCCGACGGAGAATTTCTATACCGTGCTGTGGCGCGAGGGCGTTACGCAAGGCGGGTCGTCAGGATCCGGGATTTTTAACGACCAGGGACAGCTCGTCGGCATGCTCTCCGGTGGACCGCGACCGCCGGCGGGACAGACGGAGTGCGACCTGCGCCCGGCCTTCGATTGGTATGGCCGATTCGATGTGGCATTCCCGCAGATTCGAACATTGCTGGAGGATCGGGCCGGATCCACGAACACCGGTGGAGGGACGACCACACCCACCACAGGGACGGCATTGACCAACAACACCCCGCTCCGGCTGACCCTGCCGGCAGTAGGCGCAGCGACGCTGATTAGCGGCAATAGCGGCTGGCGCATACAAGTTCCAGCGGGCGCGACGGAGTTGGAGATCACACTGGCCACCACCACAGCCAACGCGGACCTGGACCTGTTTGTTTCCTACGAAGGCACGCCTTCGATCACCGGCGGCCGTGTGGTTTCCGACTACAGTTCCATCACCGATTCCGGCAACGAACGGATTCTGATCAACGCACAATCGAACCCGCCGCTGCGTGCAGGCACCTATTTCATCGCCATCGCGAACTTCACCACCGGCAGGGAGGTATCGACGACGCTCAACGCCCGGATCGGCACGCCCACGACTGGTGGCGGCACCACGCAAGCGGTGGCGCTGACCAGCGGCGTCAACCGGACGTTTAACTTGCCCGCGGTGCAAAGTGGTGCGTTGTTCTCCGGCGCGAACGGCTATCGAATAGACGTTCCGGCCAACGCGACCCAACTGCAAATCCGTGTCACCACAACGACGCCGAACGCGGACGTGGATCTCTACGCCCGGTACGGCACCGAAGTGGCGCTGGAAGGCGGCCGCGCGGTAGCGGACTTCCGATCTACCTCTGACGGCGGCAACGAATTGATCACAATCACCGCTCAGTCCTCACCGGCCTTGCGAGCGGGAACCTACTACATTGCGCTGGGGTTGTTCACACCCGGAGTTGCCACTACTGGGACAATCACCGCGACGTTCACAACGCAGGCCCCGGCAGCCGCTCCGGTAGTTCTTACGAGCGGCGTGGCGAGGCCCTTCGCACTTCCCACAGCGACGGGTCCCACGCTGTTCTCCGGAGACCGCGCCTTTCAGATCACCGTCCCCGACGGGGCAACACGGTTGAAAATCGACCTGCGAACATCCACCGCTACCGACGTCGACATGTTCGTGACGTTCGGAGATCTGGCGCGGATTGTGAACAGCAAAGTGGTGTCGGATTTCTCATCCGAAGGACCAGACGGCAATGAGAGCGTTACCATTTCATCCAGCACGGAACCAGCCCTGAAGCCGGGAGTCTATTTCATCCAGTTCGTCAATTACGACAACCAAAGGCCAGCGGAAGGGACGATTACCGCGACCGTCGAGCGAACGCCGATTGCCCCCACAGGACCGACGTTGCTGACTTCCGGCGTGGCGGCAAAGCTGCAACTGCCCGCCGTCTCGGGCCCGACTGTCTTCACGGGCAGCTATGGCTACCGCATTCAGGTGCCGAATGGTGCGACGCGCTTGTCGATCCGCCTCAATACGGCAACGCCGGATACCGACGTCGACCTCTACGCCCGTTACGAGGCCGATGTCGACGTCAGCAGCGAGGGCGATATCATCGCCGACCACTATTCGGAGACGCTGACCGGGAACGAGTCGATCATTCTCACAGCGTCTTCCAACCCGCCTTTGCGTCCTGGCACATACTACATCGCCACGGGTTTGTACACGAACGACGTGAACGTCACCGGTGCCATCACAGCGACCCTCGAGCGCGCCCCATCGGCGACGCCGCAGCTGGGCGAAGAGTTGCGCTTCAACCAATCCGCGACGTTCAACCTTCCGGCGGCGGAGAACGCAACGCTGTTCGGTGGCGCGAATGTGTTTCGGGTAAACGTCAGCCAGCCCGGCGGCCTGAAGTTCGAACTGCGCACGGCTACCGGCGGCGTGGATGTTGATTTGCATGTCCGCTTCCAACAACCGCCCGCTGTTGAAAACGGCCGCATTGCGTCGGACTTCTCAGCCACCGGCGACACGGGCGATGAGGACCTGACGGTGTTGCCAAACCTGATTGGCAATCGCCTGGGTACCTACTATGTGGCGCTGGCGGTCTACACACCCGGCGTTCCCATTACGGGAACCTTGCGCGTCACCCCGATTGTCCCGGGCGGGTCCGGAGACGCGAAGCGCGAAGAGACGACACTGTTAAAGGAAACGGACGGGGAGCAGTTGAAACCCAAGGTCGTGCTGCGCGGGGAATGAAGTACCGGTTCTACGTTCTAGCGGCGGCGCTGCTGTTTTCGACAGGCGGCGCCGCGATCAAGGCAACGACGCTCGGCAGTTGGCAGGTCGCCAGCCTCCGCTCGCTGGTCGCGGCGGTGGTGCTATTGGGATTGCTGCCGGAGTCGCGCCGCATGGGCTCGCCCCGTGTGTGGTTGGCATCTGTCGCCTATGCGGCGACCCTGGTGCTCTTCGTTCTGGCGAACAAACTAACCACCGCCGCCAACGCGATTTTCCTGCAAGCCACGGCGCCGTTTTATCTGCTTGCCATCGGACCGCTGTTGTTGAAGGAGCCGAATCGGAGACGGGACTACGTGTTGGGCGGGGTGATGGCGATCGGCATGGCGCTGTTCTTCTTCGATTCCTCCCAAGCCTCGGCGCTCGCGCCCAACCCGGCGTTGGGCAATGCCCTGGCGGCGGCGACGGGACTCACCTGGGCTTTAACCGTCACCGCGTTGCGAGGGCTGTCCAAGGCCGAAGGGGCCAGTTCCCTGCCCGTTGTCAGCGCGGGGAATCTGGTGGCCTTCGCCGCAGCGCTGCCCTTCGCGTGGCCGGTTCCGGCGATCGGCGCCGCGGACCTCTGGGTGCTGCTGTATCTGGGCGTCTTCCAGATCGGCCTGGCCTATTTCTGTATGGCGCGCGGCGTGAAGCATGTGCCGGCGTTTGAAGCTTCCGTCCTGATTCTGCTGGAACCGGCGATGAATCCCGTGTGGACGTACCTGTTTCATAACGAACGCCCGGGCCCGCTGGCGTTGGCCGGAGGGCTCATCATCATGGGCGCCACGGTGGCGCATACGCTGACCGGGCCAGCTACGGGAGCGCCTCCAGAAACGCCTCAATCTCTGCCGGACTGATGTAGAAGTGGGGGGACACGCGGAGCCACCCGGCGCGGGGCGCGGTGATGATTCCTTTGGCCTTTAGATCCCGCCAGATCATGCGCGGATCGATATCGGCCTTGCGCATGGAGACGATGCCGGAACCCGTCGAGGGGGTCCGGTCAGAAAGCAGTTCATACCCCTTGGCTACGGCGCCCCGGGCCACTTGATCGGCTAGCGACAGTACGACCGGGGCGATATTGGCGACGCCCACTTCGTTCAAGAATTTGAAGGACGCCTCCAGGCCAAAGCAGCCGATCGTGTTCAAAGTGCCGGGTTCGTAGCGGCCGGCGTCGGCGCGGAGCGTCATGTCGCGGCTGGCGTAATCGGCATGGGCGGCGGCGTTGGTCCAGCCAAACTCCACCGGGTCCACCGAATCCTGAACGTCGCGGTGGATGTAGAGAATCCCGCAGCCTTCCGGCCCGGTCAGCCATTTGTGGCCATCGGCGGCGGCGGCGTGGATGCGCGCCTTGCGTACGTCGAGCGGGAACGCGCCCAGGCCCTGAATGGCATCGACGAAAAAGAACACGCCGTGGCGGGCGCAGATTTCGCCGATCGCCTCCACGTCGCACCGGTAGCCGGAGAGGAACTGGACGAAGGAGATGGCCAGCAGGCGGGCGCCCTTGGCGGCCCGGTCGATTTCCTCAAGCGGCGCCTCCGGGCGCAGCCAGGTGATTTCGACGCCCTTCGCCGCCAGCCGGATCCAGGGATACTGGTTCGCCGGGAACTCATCGTGGAAGGCGACGATGCGGTCACCGGGCTTCCAATCAAGGCCCATGGCGATCGTCGCGATGCCCTCGGAGGTGTTTTTTACGATCGCAATCTCACCCGGCTCAGAATTTAACATCTTCGCCGCTTCGACACGGAGACCGTCGTAACAGGCCATCCATTTGTCGTAGTGGAAGCTGCCAAACTCCTCGGCATCGGTAGCCAGCCAGCGCATGGCGGTGGCGGCAGCCCGGGAAATGGGCGAAACCGCGGCGTGATTCAAGTAAATGAGGGATTTGGTGACCGGAAAGTCCGCCCGGTGCCGCTCCCACAAAGATTCTCCAACAGTTTCGAAACCCATCGTATCTTCTATGCGTAACACGAAGTGAGCCTTTTGGTCGACACTGTGACCCCTGCGCGCCAGCGCTATAATGAGGGCACTGTTCCTAGGAGTTCCATGAAACATCTGCTCCATCTTCCGTTAGCGGCCGCGATTGCGGTCTCCCTCGCGTCGGCGCCCGCCTTTGCCGAGGACACCAAAGCAACCGATAAAAAGACTGACGAAAAGCCGAAGACGAGCGCCAAGAAGAAGCCTGTGAAGAAGGACGTCGAGGCGATCGGCGAACGCGACGTGGGCAAGGGAACCAATTTCTACTCGATCGAAAAGGAAATCGCGCTCGGCAAGGGCTTGGCGCAGGAGATCGAACGGTCGGCGAAGATCATCGACGATCCGGTTGTGGCCGAGTATGTCAATCGCGTCGGCCAGAACCTGGTCCGCAACTCCGACACGAAGGTTCCGGTTTCGATCAAAGTGATTGATTCGGAAGAAGTAAACGCCTTTGCACTGCCGGGCGGCTTCTTCTTTGTCAACACCGGGCTGATTCTGAAAGCCGAGAGCGAATCGGAATTGGCTGGCGTAATGGCGCACGAAATTGCGCACATCGCCGCCCGCCACGGCACGAAACAGGCAACGCGCGGCCAGATTGCCAACCTCGCCACCATCCCCCTGATCTTCATGGGCGGCTGGGCGGGCTACGGCATCCGTCAGGGCGCCAGCATTCTGGTCCCGATGGGCTTCCTCGCCTTCTCCAGGGGCTTTGAACGTGAAGCGGACTTGCTCGGCCTGCAGTACCTCTATAAGGCCGGCTACGACCCGACCTCTTTCGTGGACTTTTTCGAAAAGCTGCAATCGTTGGAGAAACGAAAACCGGGCACGATGGCGAAGGTCTTCTCGTCCCACCCGTTGACCGACGATCGAATTGAAACCGCGCAGAAGAACATTCAGGAACTGCTCGAGGCGAAACCTGAGTACGTTGTGACGACCTCGGAGTTCATGGAAGTGAAGGGGCGCCTTTCCTCCCTGCTGAACCGGAAGAAGGGCGAAGAACCCGATTCCAACCGTCCGCGCCTCCGCCGCGCACCGGGTTCAACGACCGGTCCGGTGGACGCCGATGAAGACGGCAAGAAGCCCAAAGAGGACGAAGATGAGCGTCCGAAGCTCAAAAAGCGTCCGAACGCAGCGCCCGAAAATTAACTCCGTGGAAACTTTACCAACGAACAAGGGTCGCGACAGCCGTC
>CANIFK010000091.1 GCA_947466555.1 Acidobacteriota bacterium
GGCGCTGTTGTTGTTTGTGCGGGGGTTGTAGGGGAATCGTTTTACGGAAAAAATAGGGTGACTGACACGGGTTTAAGACGGGTGTGAGATTTCTTTCGTTTGGGTGAGCAGGAATGGGGGGCGATTGCGCATGGGCTGGGTGCGAAGGCCCGTGTGATGACCCTTTCTATTCCTATCAGTTCTCCAATTCCCCAGGTGCCGATGGAGCGGTGGCGCTGTTTGATACCCTCTAGTGTCATGAGCGATTCAGAGCCCGCTGGCCAGGTTACCCAACTCCTTCAAGACTGGCGAAATGGCCGGAAAGAGGCGCTGGATGCGCTGACGCCCATCGTGTATTCGGAATTGCGGAAGATGGCGGGGTCCTATCTGGCATCGGAAAGCAAGGCGGCGACACTGCAGCCGACGGCGCTGGTGAATGAGGCCTATATCCGGCTGGCGGGGCAAAACCTGACGGACTTTCAGAGCCGCGCCCACTTTTTTGGCGTCGCGTCGCGGTTGATGCGGCAGATTCTGGTGGACCACGCGCGGAAACAGTTGACCGGGAAGCGGGGGGCGCGGGCGGCGAAGGTATCGATTGAAGACCACGTTTCGTTCGCGGTGGAACGGTCGGCCGGGATGGTGGCGCTGGATGATGCGCTGACCGGGTTGGCGGCGTTTGATGAACGGAAATCGCGGATTATCGAGCTTCGCTACTTTGGCGGGTTTTCGATTGAGGAAACGGCGCAGGCGCTGGGGATATCTATCTCCACAATCACGCGGGAGTTGCGGCTGGCCGAGGCGTGGCTGCACAAAGAACTGACCTCCGCCGCGTCATGACCCCCGAGCGTTGGAAGCAGGTGGAAGCTCTGTTTGACCAGGTGGCCGACCTGGCGGTGGAGGAGCGGGCGGTGTATCTGGACGCGGCCGAGGCGGGGATACGGGACGAGGTGCTGGCCCTGCTGGCGGCCGAGGCGGAGGCGGCGTCGGCGATTGTTGCGCGGATTAGCGGCGGGGTGCAGAACCTGCACGAAGACAGCGCGACCATTGCGCACGCGGGGCCGTACCGATTGAAGAAAGAGATTGGCCGGGGCGGGATGGGGACCGTGTATCTGGCGGCGCGGGATGACGGGCAATATCAGGGCGAGGTGGCGATTAAGCTATTGCGGCCGGGGATGGACACGGGCATCTTTCTGGAACGCTTCCGGCGGGAGCGGCAGGCGCTGGCGCGGCTGCAACATCTGAACATCGCGCGGTTGCTGGATTCGGGGACGGCGGCCGATGGGTCGCAATACATTGTGATGGAGCTGGTGGACGGGGAGCAGATCCACACGTATTGCGAGGAAAAGAAGCTGACGGCGACGGGGATTCTTGAGCTGTTTTTGCCGGTATGCCGTGCGGTGGCGTATGCGCACCAGCAGTTGATTGTGCATCGGGATTTGAAGCCGGGGAACATTCTGGTGACCGCGGATGGGACGCCGAAGTTGTTGGATTTCGGAATCTGCAAGACGCTGGACGATATGGACCCGAACGTGACGGCGACGGGGGCGCATATGCTGACCCCGGACTTTGCCAGTCCGGAGCAGGTGCTGGGGAACGCGATTACGCCGGCGAGCGATGTGTATGGGTTGGGGGCGGTGCTGTACCGGTTGTTGACGGGGCGATCGCCGCATGTGATGGAGAAGTACACGGCGGTGGAGATTGCGCGGGCGGTTTGTGAGGTGGAGCCGGTGGCGCCGGGGATCTCGCCCGACGTGGACACGGTGTTGCTGAAGGCACTGCAAAAAGAGCCGGGGCGGCGGTATGCGTCGGCGGAGCAGTTGGCCGAGGACTTGCGGCGGGTGCTGGCGAATGAGCCGGTGCTGGCGCGGGCGGACACGGCATTGTACCGGACGACGAAGTTTGTCCGGCGGCATCCGGTGGGGGTGGCGGCAACGGTGGTGGTGTTGTGCTCGATGACGTTCGGACTGGTGGCGTACGCGCGGCAGGCTGCGATTGCGACGAGGCAATCGGCGGAGGCGCGGCGGCTGGCGAACGCGATGATTTTTACGATTCACGACAAGGTGCAGAACTTGAATGGATCGTTGCCGGCGCGGCAGGAGATTGTGCGGTTGGGATTGGACTATCTGGACCGGCTGTCGGCGGAGGCGGGCGGGGATGCCGCGTTGCGCTTAGAGATTGCGGCGGCATACAACCGGATCGGCAATGTGCAAGGCGATGTTTTTGTGGCCCATACGGGGGATGCCAATGGGGCTTTGGTGAGTTACCGGAAGGGATTGGCGATGTTGGAGGGCTTGCCGGTCACCAGAGAGGCGAGGGACGTGAAGTTGGATCTGCTGGACCGGACCGCGATGCTGACGAGCACGCGGGACATGCCGGAGGCGGTGCGTTTGTATGAGCAGGTGGTGCCACTGGCGGAGGAAGTGGCGCGGGAGGCGCCGGGGGATGTGAGGGCGCAGCGGCGATTGGCGTCGGCGCACAGCCAGTTTGCGTTGTTGTTGCGGCGGCCGAATCCGGCGCGGTCCGCAGAGCAGGCGAGTGCGTCGATCCGGATCATGCGGGAGTTGTTGGTGAAGCAACCGGATTCGGCGGAGTTCCGGGAGATATTGGCGTCGGCGCTGGCGAGCGCGGGGAGCGTGGAAGTGACGTTGAACCACGCGGCGAAGGCGTGCGAGCTGTATCGGGAGGCGATTGGGCATCGCAAGTATTTTTTGGAGAAGTCGCCGGATAATTCGCGGGCGTCACGAATGCTGATGTTGGCGTATGGGCATTTGGGGGACGCGCTGGGGAGTCCGGATGTGGCGAACAATCTGGGCGACTTGGCTGGGGCCGAGGCGGCGTATGAGGAGATGTTGCGGATTGCCGAGCGATACCACGTGGCCAACCCGGGGGATCAGACGGCCTCGTTTGATTTGGCGATGTCGCTGTCGCACGTGGCGGCGCTGCCAACCCGGCCCTTGACGGAACGGATTGGGATGTATGAGCGTGCGTTACCGCTCTTTCAGAGGGTTGTGGAGCGGGATCCGGAAAACAAGTTGTTCCGTTCCAACTACTTTGTCTATTCCGAGGCTACGGCCGACCTTCAACTAGCCAACGGCCGGCCAGTGGTGGCGCGGGCGATTCTGGAACGGATTCACCGGGAAATACCGGTGGGCGATCTTGGGCAGGCGGCGGTACGGCGGGTGGCGGTGACGGTGCGGGCGAAGTTGGCGCAGTTGGCATTGGAAAGGCGGGACGGGGCGGGGGCATTGGCGTTGGCGCGGGAAGGGGTGGAAATCGTGGACCGGTTTGCGAAGGCGGAGAAGAGTGCGGCGGAGCGGCTGACTCGATTTACTGCCTATTCGGCACTGGGGCGGGTGTTGCATGCGCAGAAGCCGGCGGAGGCAAAGGAATGGATTTCGCGAGCGATGGCGGGGTACCGGGGGTTGGAAAAAGACGCGGCATTCCGGGCGGTTCACCGGGATGAGTTGGCGCGGTTGGAGAAGTTGGCGGAATGATTCGGGTGTACCTGCTGGTGTTGGGGATGGGTTTCGGGGTGTTTGCGCAGGACCGGTTGCGGATGGCGGACGGCAAGGAGTGGATGGCGCGGAATGTGGACGTCGTGTTGCCGGGATCGTATTGCTACGGGAACGACCCGGCTAACTGCCGGAAGTATGGGCGGTTGTACGTGTGGGCGGAGGCGGGGCGAGCGTGCGCGGCAGCGGGCGGGGGCTGGCGATTGCCGACGGATGCGGAGTGGCGGCGATTGGCGATGGCGTATGGGGGCGTGAGCGCGGATTCCGAGGACAACGGGCGGGCGGCGTATGCGGCGCTGTTGGTTGGGGGACGTTCGGGGTTTGCGGCGGTGCTGGGGGGCGGCCGGGCCGGGACTGGCGAGTATGGGCGCGCGGATGCGCACGGCTTCTTTTGGACGGCGACCGAGGATGGCGCGGGCGGTGTGTTCTATTACAACTTCGGGAAGGGCGGGCTGGCGCTGCACCGGCAGGACGGTGGGGAGAAGGCGCGGGCGTTTTCGGTACGGTGTGTGCGGGACTGACCGGCGGGCGGTGACTATACTGGGGGGCATGATGCATTGGAATGCGATTGGGGCCGTGGCGATGGCGCTGGCGGTGATGTTGGGAGCCTTTGGGGCGCACGGGTTGCGGGACCGGCTGGATGCCTACTCGATGGGTGTGTATGAGAAAGCCGTTTTCTATCACTTTGTTCACGCGCTGGGGATTCTGATTGTTTCGATGATGCGCCCGGTGGATGGGGGACGGGTGTGCGGGTTGCTGGGGTTGGGGATTTTGTTGTTTTCCGGGTCGCTGTATTTGTTGGCGGTGACGGGGACGCGGACGCTGGGGATGGTGACGCCGTTGGGCGGGGTGGCCTTTATTGCCGGATGGCTGTACTTGGCGTATCTGGTGAGCGCAAAAACGGTATAGAATGTCGGGAGCTATGAAAAGATCCCCGATTACGCTCCTTTTCCTTGGACTTGTGGGCCTGACGCTGGTGACGGCGACGATTCGCGCGCACCAGGCCGCGCCGGAAAAGGTGAGCGGCCAAGGGAAGCTGCGCTTCCGTGTGAAGTACCGCTCCGAGCACCTGCCCGCCGAGGCACAGAAGGTTTTGAAGCAGGCGCATGGCGGCTTTACCGTCGACCGCCGCGGCGGCAAGGGCGAAACCTACTTCGCGCTGCCGGGCGCGGGGATTCTGCAGATCAGCGCGGATTTGGGTTCGGTGAAGTTGTTGCCGACCGATGCGTCGATGAAAGACACCAACATGCATAACGCGATGTTGTGGTCCGCCAATAAAGAGACGTATTTGACGTTCCCTGGCAACGCGGCGAACAAAGTGTTCACGACGACGCTGGACGGCAAGCTGGTGAACACGTTGAACGCGCCGACGGCGACCGACGACCTGGGCGCGGAGACGGCGAATGAGTACTTCAAGGCCAAGGGGCCGTTCATTCCCACCGATGTGGAGTATTTGAACGGCATGTTCTACATTCCGACGGGCTATTCGAAGTTGGACTATGTGCTGACGGCGAAGGTGACTGCGGGCAAGAATTTTTCGGCGACGTGGAACAAGCTGGCCTTTGGCGGGCGCGGGACGGGCGTTGGCCAGTTCGGCACCGGCCACGGTGTGACGGTTCCGGTGGGTAAGAAGCGGATTGATATTGCGGATCGTCCGAACTCGGAGATCGACCGGTTCACGCCGGAGGGCAAGTATCTGGAGACGGTGGCGCTGCCGAAGGGTTCGTTCCCGTGCGATACGTTCTACGACGGGAAGTATATGGTGGTTGGCGCGCTGCACGGGCCGGACCGGACGAAGGGCGCCCCGATCTACATCCTGGAGAACGATAAGGTTGTTTCGACGATTATGGCGAAGGAAGAGTTGGGGCTGGCGAATTTCCAGCACATTCACAACGCCATCATCCGGAAGGTTGGGAAGAAGCTGTACGTGATCGCGCAGGCCTGGAATCCGGGCGACTTCGCGATTCTGGAGCAGGTGGATTAACTTCCGCTTTCCCGGTTTTTGAAAGCCCCCATTCGTGGCGCCTGGCGCTAGGATGGGGGCTTTGCTTTTTGCTGGGGGTATCGGAGGCATACCGACTCCGCAAGCGCTGTTCCGCTTTCATTCGTCAAGCGACGCACCATTCGGACGGCGGCGATCGGTATGTTTCCTGTCCAGTCCGTCAGAAGGTGACGCGGAGGGCGATTTGGAGTTGCCTGGAGGGGTCTGTGTTGACGACGCCCGCGATGGGTTGGAGGAATGTGGCGCGGGGGGTGAGGGCGTCGCCGTAGACGTTGTTGACGTTGATGTAATTGTTGCGGTTGGCCGCGTTGAAGACTTCGGCGCGGATGTGGAGCTTCGCGTGTTCGGTGACGGTGAATGTCTTCTGCAGAGACGCGTCGAGACTGATGTGGCCGGGGCCGCGGAAGGAGTTGCGGCCGAATGCGATGGGGCGGTCGGCCGAGTAGGTGTCGCCATTGTTGTCGGTACCGGTGAGCGGGTTGACGGGGAGGCCGGTGGCGGCGATGAGGCTGGCGGCCAACTCCAGGCGGAAGGGGAGCTTGGCGGCGCCGGTGGCGGTGACGCGGTGGCGCTGGTGGAAGTCACTGGGGCCGCGTTCGGCGGTGCCCCAGTTGTTCCATTCGGCGGGGACGCCGCCGTTGGCATCGCCATGGAACATGGTGTAAATGGATGAAGACGAGGCGAGGTAGCGGAGGTCGAAATGGCCGTGTTTGTGGGTTTTGTGGACGCCGATGGTGAGCGCGTCGTAGAGGCTGGAGGCGCTGTTTTCAATGCGGGCGATTAAGCGGATGGGGACGCCGGCGTAGGTCGAGTAGGGGCGGGATAGATCGGCCTGGGCGGCGGTGCGGACCTGGCCGGGAGCGGTGCGGAAGAAGGGGGCGGGACGGTTGATATCGTTGACGCGCATTTGCTTGAGGGTGTGGGAGTGGAGGCCGTTTACGGAGAGGGTGAGGCCGTTGGCGAGTTTGTGTTCGAGGGAGAGAGTGTATTGGAGGCTATAGGGGTTGAGGATCTGGTCGGGCTTGATATAGATATCGCGGCGGCCGGAGGAGATGTTTGCGGGGGGCGCGGAGAGGGAATTGGGGAACGTTGGGAAGGAGGGGTCGCCGAAGGGGATGGTGTAGGTGGCGGTGGGGGCGTAGGGATCGAGCGAATAGAAGCGGCGGTAGATGTAGAGATAGAACTGGTCGTAGAAGAGGCCGGCGCCGGCGCGGAGGACTGTGCGGCCCGAGGCGGTGGGGCTCCAAGCGAGGCCGGCACGGGGGGCGAAGTTGTTGCGGTCCTGGGTGACGCTTTGGTTTTCGTAGCGGAGGCCGAGGTTGAGGCTTAGGCGGGCGGACAGGCGCATGTCGTTTTGGGCGAAGCCGGAGGCGACGGTTTGGCCGTACTTCAGGTTGGTGACGCCGAAGGTTTGGGCGAAGCGGAGCGGTTGCTGGCCGGGCGTGGGCGGCCCGGCGGCGAAGGTGTAGGTGCCGAAGGGAGTGTAGGCGTAATCCTTGATTTGCTGGCGCAGGTAGGTGAAGCCGAACTTCCACTGCTGGGCGCCGTGGCGGAGGGCGATGACGTCGCCGATGCTTTCGTTGCGGACGTGGGCCCAGCTATTGGCGGAGTTGCCTTCGACGGCGTAGTTGGGGCGGGAGACGCCGACGGAGGATTGGAGGGGGAAAGCTGTGTTGGGGAAATACGACGCGTAGGAGACTCGGAGCTCGTTGAAGAGGGAGCCGGCGACGGAGTGTAGGGTGAGTTGGGAGCCGTGGGACTGGAGGCGGGCGACGCGGCCGGCGCTGGGCTGATTGAAGCCGCTGACGAGATCGTTGACGTTATCGCCTGAGAACTTGTGGCCATTGGCGCGCCAAGAGAGCCAGTGGCGTTCGTTGAAGCGATGGTCGAGCTTGGTGAGGGCGTAGTGTTCGTTGGTGGTGCCGGTGAAGAAGTTGGGAACGGGGGATTGGATATAGGCGCCACGGCGCTGGTTGCTGCCTTCGTAGTTGGCAAAGAAGAACGTGCGCTGGCCGGTGAGGGGGCCGCCGAGGGAGCCGCCCCACTGTTCGCGGCGGTTGGGGATGCGGGGCAGGGACGCCGCGGCGAGGGGGGCCTGGGCCTGAATGCCACTGGGGCGGAGGATGGCGAGGGCTTCGCCGCGGAGTTGACCGGTGCCGGATTTGGTGATGACGGTGAGGACGCCGGCGGTGGAGGTGCCGAATTCGGCAGCGTACTGGCCGGAGAGGACTTTCAACTCTTCAACGGCGGCGACCGAGACGGGTTGTTGGGGGGCGACGGCGAGGTACCAGTCGTAGTTGATGGCGCCATCGATCATGTAGGCGGTGTGGCGGTAGGAGTTGGCGTTGATGGAGAGGCGGAAGCTATCGTTGCCGTCGGCGCCGAGGCCGATGGCGGGACGGACGTGGGGATCGAGAAGGGCGAAGCGCATGAGACGGCGGCCGTTGGTGGGGAGTTGCTCCATCTGGGTTTGGGAGATGGATTGGCTTTGTTCGGGGGCGTCGCTGCGGACGCTGAGGAGGCCGGATTCGACGATGATGGATTCTTTGCGGTTGGCGAGGGAGAGGGAGAAGTCGAGCGTGGCGGGGAGTTGGACGTCCTGTTCGGCGGGGGTGAAGCCGGGGGCTTCGGCGAGTGCGCGGAGGGGGACGCCGGTGGGGAGGCCGGAGAGGGTATAGCGGCCGGAGGCGTCGGTGAGGGTGGATTTGCCGGCGATGGTGACGCGGACGCCGGAGAGGGGGACGGGGCGGCCGGCGGCCTGGATGATACCGGAGAGATCGGCGGCAAAGACGGGGAGGGTGGCGAGGAAGATCAGGAGTTTCATTGGGCGCTGGTCGAGTATTCGCGATAGAGAGATTTCAGGTCGATGGGGCCGTCGTGGACGAGGATGCGATAGCGGAGGCGGATGGATTCGCCAGGTTTGAGTTGTTTTTCGCCGGAGGTGGCGGCGGGGTCGAAGGACTGGCGGGCGAAGGGGTTGCAGGCAAGGAAGCCGAAGGAGCGGAGATGCCAGCGGGCGGGGGAGTTGAAGTTGGCCGGGTGGTCGAGGATGGCGAAGCCGACGTGTTTGCCGTCGATTTTGGCGCGCCAATCGACCCAGCGGGAGGCGCGGCCGCGGATGCCGGCTTCGCCGCGGTAGCCTTCGGCGTTTTCGGGATAAGCACCGGTTTTTTCGTCGAAGGCGGGCCCGAGGCGGATGCCGATGACGGCGTCCTGGTGGTCTTCGAACAGGACGTCGTCGGGCCCGCGGGCGGTGAGGGTGAAATCGACATCGATGGCGTTGATGGTTGGAGTCAGGGCGGAGAAGCGGAGGGAGTGGGATTCGGCGATGATGTTCTTGCCTTCGGGGGTGATCCAATCGGCGGCGTAGGCGAGGGCGCCGGCGCTGGCGCGGGTGACGTCGCGGAAAAGGATGGTGCCCATGCGGGGGCGGTTGTAGGAGGGATCGTTTTCCCAGAAATCCACGCCGTTGAGCTGTTCGGTGCCGGTCCAGAGACCTTTCTGGTGGGGGTGATCGGTGGGGTCGCCGGGATTGGGCTCGAGAGGGAAGCCGCGAGTGATCTTGATGCCGGAGGGGGTGGAGAGAGGGAAGAGGAAGGGTTTGCGGGCGTCTTTGCCGAAGTGGAGGGTGGTGAAGGGGCGGCTGGCGATCGAGACTTCGACGCGGTCTTTGGCCTGGGTGAAATCGACCTGGGCGGGGAGGAGCCCGGGGAGGAGGAGGGCGAAGAGGAGCCGACGCATGGAGTCTTCAGGATAGCGAGTTATGGTGAATTGTTCATGAATCGGATGGTAGGCTGGGAGGCTATGAAGGGTTTCTTTTTGCTGGCTTCGTTGGGGTTGGCGGTTTTCGCCGAGAAGGTTGTGACGATGATTGGCGAAAAGGACCTGCCGGCGGCGGTGGCGGCCGCGCTGGCGAAAGACAAGCCGGAGGGGGCGACGTTCCGCGGGTTTGAGCGGGAGGTGATCGACGGGAAGACGTTTTTTGAGGTGCAAATGATGGTTGCGGGGAAGGGGAAAGAGATTTTGTACCGGCCGGATGGGCGGATTGTGGAGACGGAGGAGGAGACGACGTTGGAGGCGATTCCGGGGCCGGCGCGGGAGGCGATCCGGAAGGCGATGGGCGGGGGGAGTTTGCGGAAGGTGGATATCATCCGTGCGGGGAAACGGGTGGTTTATGAGGGGGAGTTGCTGGTAGAGGGGAAGAAGTCGCAGGTGCGGTTTGATGGGAAGGGGCGGGCGGTGAAGCCGGATTTGGATTAAGCGAGGTTGGACAGGCGCGGGATCCAGCTTTGTTTGAGAGAATCTGCCGATGATCACGCGACGCTCGTTTCTTGCCACTTCTACCTTGGCGTTGGGGGCGCAGCCGCCTCGACGGCGGAACCTTGTGCTGCTGGTGGCCGATGATTTGGGATTGTCGCTGGGCTGTTATGGGGACAAGAACGCGCGGACGCCGAACCTGGACCGGCTGGCTGCCGAGGGCGTTCTGTTTACGAACGCGTTTTGCACGACGGCGAGTTGTTCGCCATCGCGTTCGGTGATGATGACGGGTTTGTACAACCACTCGAACGGGCAGTATGGGTTGGCGCAGGCGGACCATAACTTTCATCTGAAGCCCCCGGTGAAGCCGTTGTCACGGATTGCAAAAGAGGCGGGCTACCGGACGGCGGTGATTGGGAAGTTCCATGTGAATCCGCCATCGCAGTTTCAGTGGGATGTGCGGCAGGAGGGCGACACGTTTGACGTCGACATTCTGAACGGGCGGGTGGCGAAGTTCGTGGGCGATGTGCCGGCGGATACGCCGTTCTATCTGCATATGGGTTTTGGGGATCCGCACCGCGGGCCGGGGGCGCGGTTTCATGTGGACCGGAAGACGACGTTTGATCCGAAGGAGATCAAGCCGCCTTCGTTTATGGCGGACACGCCGGCGGCGCGGGAGGACTTGTCGGAATACTACGAGGCGGTGAAGCGGATGGACCGCGGGGTGGGGCTGGTGGTGGAGACACTTCGGAAAGCAGGGCGCCTGGAGGACACGCTACTGGTGTTTATCAGCGACAACGGGATGCCGTTTCCGAATGCGAAGACGAACCTGTATGACTCCGGCGTGCACCTGCCGATGATTGCGCGGGGGGCGGGAGTGCCGGCAGGGAAACGGTGCACGGCGATGACGAGTTGGGTGGACCTGGTACCGACGTTTCTAGAGGCTGGAGGATTGACGGCGGCCGGCCTTCCGGGGCGGTCCTGGTTGCGGGCGGCGCGGGAGGAGAATCCGGCAGGTTGGGATCATGTGTTTTTGAGCCACACGTTTCACGGTGTGAGTATGTATTATCCGGTGCGGGGGATGCGGACGCGGCAGTATAAGTACCTGCGCAATTTGAATCCGGAGATCACGTTTATGCATGCGACGGATTTGTCGGGTTCGCCGATGTGGCAGGGGCGGGACGTGAAGCTGCCGATGGGGAAGCGGGCGGTGGAGGCGTATCTGCACCGCCCGGCGGAGGAGTTGTATGACCTGGCGGCGGATCCGGACGAGGTGGTGAATCTGGCTGGATCGGCCGCGCATGCGCAGACCTTGGCGGCGATGCGCACGCGCGTGCAGGAATGGCGGAAGGCTACGAAGGACCCCTGGTTGTAGGGCGCTAGAAGCCGATGCGGAGGCCGAAGCGGAAGTAGCGTTCGTCGGTGAGACGGCTGGGGGCGCTGACACCGGTGATCTGCGTGAAGCCGCCGAGGTTGCGGATGGAACCATCCGGGTTCAACTGGAGATTCGACACGTTGGCGCCGGGATTGGAGAAGTGCGGCGTATTGGTGAAGTTGAGTGCCTCGGCGCGGAGCTGGATGGTGATGCGCTCGGTGGCTTTGAAGTCGCGGAAGATGCTGGCGTCGAGATTCGTCACGCCGGGGCCGCGGAGGGAGTTGAAGCCGGCGGTGCCGAAGCGCACGGCGGTGACGGGGGCGAAGGCGAGCGGGTCAAAGTAGGAGGCGATGTTGCCGGTGATGGCGACGTTGGCCTTGACCTGATCGGCACGCTGGGTGGAGCCGGGCGCGTTGAGGGAGGCGCCGGACGCGCTGACCGA
>CANIFK010000092.1 GCA_947466555.1 Acidobacteriota bacterium
ATCGCAACGTTCGAAGACCTGTATAAGTACTGCTATCGCGTCGCGTCGGTGGTCGGTCTCACTATCATCCACATCTTCGGCTTCGACGACCAACGCGCCCTGGATCTCGCCGAAAAGTGCGGCATTGCGTTCCAGTTGACGAATATTCTGCGCGACGTGCAGGAGGATATCGGGCTGGGGCGCGTCTATCTTCCCGCCGATGATCTCGCCCGGTTCGGCGTGAAGCCGCCGCAGATCGCCTATACGCCGGAGTTTATTGAACTGATGCGGTTTGAGGCGTCCCGTGCGCGCGCCTACTACAACGAGGCGATGCCGTTGATCAAAATGGTCCACAAAGACAGCCGCGCCTCGCTGTGGGCGTTGATCCAGATCTACTACCGCCTGCTCGGACGCATCGAAGAGAAGCAGTATCGCGTTCTCGATCAGCGAATCCGGCTCAGCACGCCGGAGAAGGCATGGCTGGTTGTCGAAGCCGGTACCCGCAAATTAGCCGGCGCGTTCTAGGCGAGGCTCAGTAGCCGATCCCGCAACGCAATGGCCTGTTCGTTATCGCCCGTGATGACCAACACCGTGTCGTCGCCCGCCAGGGTCCCGATCACTTCTTCCCAGCTCTCGCGGTCGAGCGCCGACGCCAGCGACGACGCATTTCCAGGGCTCGTCCGCAGCACCAGCAGATTCTGCGCCACCCGCGCGTCCGTCAGGAACTCCCCCGCAATCGTTGCCAGATCCGGCCCGAACGCCGGTGCTTCCCCGGCAAAGCGTTGATACCCGCCCGCCGTCTTTGCCAGGCCCAGTTCCCGAATGTCGCGCGAAAGAGTGACCTGCGTGGTTTGCAGGCCGACCTTCATGAGTTCGCGCGCCAACTCGTCCTGCGTGTGGACCTGCTGGCGCCCGATGACTTTCAGAATCTGTCCCTGCCGGTAGGACTTGTTCATGATTGCAGCGCCGCGAGCCGTTCCGCCGCCGCAGCCAGCGCCTGGTGAACTTGCTCAGGCGCGGTGCCGCCGGGAACTTGCCGGCTCTTCATGCCTTCCTTGGGATTCATCAACGCCGCCATCTCCGGCCGGAACTCGGGCGAGAAATCCGCCAGCTCCCGCGGGCTCCAATCGGCGGGTTTCATGCCGTTCTGCAGGCTGTAGAGGACCAGCTTGCCGGCCAGTTTGTGCGCCTGATGGAATGGCGTACCGGCGCGGGCCAGCGCCTCGGCAACGTCGGTCGCGACAGCCCAGCTGACCTCGGCCGCCTCAGCGGGCGCCTCCGGTTTCAGCACCGTCGTCTTCGCCACTTCCGCAATCATCGCCAGCGAGCCGTTGCACTGGTCGGCCGCGATGAACAGCGGCTCTTTGTCTTCCTGCATGTCGCGGTTATAGGTCATCGGCGTGCCTTTGACAGTGACGTACAACGACGTCAGGCTGCCAAACACCCGGCCCGACTTTCCGCGGATCAGTTCCAGCGAATCCGGATTCTTCTTCTGCGGCATCAGGCTGGAGCCGCTCGTGACTCCATCACCCAGTTCCAACCAGCCGAACTCATCAGAGGAATAGAGAATCCAGTCCTCGGCCAGACGGCTCAAGTGCAGCATCAGCGTCGAGGTCGCGTAGAGATAGTCCAGCGCCCAATCGCGATCGCCGCTCACGTCCATGCTGTTGCGCGTAATGCCGTCAAAGCCCAGATCCCGCGCAATCGCCTCGCGGTCAAACGGGAAGCCGGATCCGGCCAGCGCACCGCTGCCAAGCGGGCAGAGATTCACGCGCGCCCGAGCCTGCGCCAAGCGCTCATCGTCGCGCAGGAACATCTCAAAATAAGCGAGGCAATAGTGCGCCCACAACACGGGCTGCGCGCGCCGCATATGCGTGTAGCCAGGGATGACAGCGTCGGCATGGCGATTCGCCAGCGCCAGCAGTTCCTTCAGAAATTCGCGAAGCAGCGACCGCGTCTCGTCAATCGTCTCGCGCAGCCAAAGCCGCGTGTCCAGCGAGACCTGTTCATTGCGGCTGCGGCCGGTGTGGATCTTGTCGGCAAGCCCCGCCACCTTCCCCTTCAGCCGGCGAATAACCAGCGTGTGCACGTCCTCGTCGGTAGCGCCTTCGTAGAAGGCGGGCTCCTTCGCCTCGACGCGCATTTCGTCGAACGCGCTAACCAGTTGCTCCCGCTCCTCGGCGGTCAGAATGCCCACCCGTTCCAGGGCGCGGGCAAATGCCTGGGAGCCGCGAATATCGCAGTCCACAAGCCGCTTGTCGAAATGCAGAGAGCCCGAAAAGGCTTCAAAAGTCGCCGACGGGCCGGACTGGAACCGCCCGCCCCAAAGCTGGAGTTTTTCGCTGGAAGACATGAGTTATTTCAAAAGCATTAAGAGCAGCGCTTTTTGCGCATGCAGCCGGTTCTCGGCTTGATCAAAAATTGCCGATTGCGCGGATTCCATCACGGAATCCGTCACTTCCTGGCCGCGCTTGGCCGGCAGGCAATGCAGGAAGATGGAGTCGCCCGCGGCGCGCGCCATCAGCGCGTCATTCACTTGGTAAGGCGCGAAAATCCGCTTGCGCTCTTCGGCCTCCGCCTCCTGGCCCATGCTCGCCCACACATCGGTGTAGACGGCGTGCGCCCCCTCGGCAGCCTCGGCGGGGTCGGCTGTAATGGTGAACTGTACGCCCGCCTCGCGAGCCATCGCAAGGACTCCCGCATCCGGCTGATACCCCTCCGGCGCGGCCACCGCAACCTGCATCCCCAACCGCCCCGCGGTCAGCAGCAGCGAATGGGCCATGTTGTTCCCATCGCCAATGTAGGCCAGTTTCAAACCATCAAAACGGCCAAACCGTTCCAGCACCGTCTGCACATCGGCCAACGCCTGACAGGGGTGAAACATATCGCTCAGCGCGTTGATTACCGGCACGCGAGACCACTCGGCCAATCCCTCAATGGTCGCCTGCGCGAACACGCGCGCGACAATGCCCTGTGTCCACCGGTCCAAATTCCGCGCGACATCCTTCAACGGCTCGCGGTCGCCAATCATGCCGATGCTCGTCACGGCATAGCCACCCAACTGCTGAATGGCCAGCTCGAACGTCAGCCGCGTCCGCAACGACGGCTTCTCAAACAGCAGGCTCAGCGATCGGCCCTGCAACGCCGTCGCATAATGCGCCGGGTCCCGTTTCATATCAATCGCCAAGCGCAGCAGGCGCATGGTCTCTTCAATGGACAGGTCCAGATCGCTGCGCAAATCGGGCGCGGACATTTTCAAAACGGGCTGCTCAGCGAGCGACGTGGCCATGGACTGCGACTCCTCGATTGAATGATTATTCAATACTCTGAATAATTACACGTTGCCGGGGAGCAGGTCAAGAAAAGGGGGCGGGATCGCTCCCGCCCCCTTTGGTGGTGCGACAAAACTACGGCATCACGACGGTGTCAATCACGTGGATGACACCATTCGTGCAGTCGATATCGGCCTTGGCAACCTTGGCTTTGTCGACCATCAGCGTGCCACCAGTGACTTTCAACGTGAGGGCCTTGCCGTTCACGGTCTTGGCGGATTTCAGCTTCATCGCCTGCTTCGCCATCACCTTGCCGGGAACGACATGGTAGGTGAGAATAGCGGTCAGCTTGGCTTTGTTTTCGGGCTTCAACAGCGATTCCACCGTGCCGGCGGGCAGCTTGGCAAACGCTTCGTCAGTGGGGGCGAAAACGGTGAACGGACCGGCGCCTTTCAGCGTGTCGATCAAGCCGGCGGCCTGAAGGGCGGCGGCCAGCGTTTTGAAGGATCCGGCGGCGACAGCGGTGTCGATAATGTCGTGCTTGGCGCCATCAGCGGCCGGAGCGGCGAAGGCGGAGGTAGCCACCAGCAGCCCGGCAAAAAGGGACAAAAGGGTTTTGCGATTCACGTACGATCTCCTGATCAAACTGATATGAGGTGCCGCGGACTCGTTGTATCGATGCCTTGCGTTTGCACCCATTCGTCTTGATGCGGGCTCGGCGAAAAGGAGTTATTCATTGCGTACCTGGAAATGAACGTGTATCCTTCGGACAGAATCAGACTGCCCGCAGTAAATCGGTGCGTCCCAGTGGCAACTCGTTTTTTATGGGTTAGCGTCGTCCTGCTGTCAGCCGTGCTTGCGGCGCAGTCAGACCGTCAACGAGTTCGTGTCGGCGGCGGCTATAGCGTTCCCTGGGCCTATCTTGGACCGGATGGCACGCCGACGGGTTTCTATGTCGAAGTGATGAAGGAAGCCGCGCGCCGGGAAGGCCTGGCGTTCGAAATCGTCTTCCGAAAGGACGGTCCGGAAAAGGCACTTCGCAGCGGCGAAATTGATCTGTGGTCCGCCGCGGTGCCGACAGAGGAACGCCGAAAATCGTTGTACTTCTCGACGCCCTGGTGGTCGCAGGATCACTACATTGGCGTCATGTCGTCGAGCTCCATTCATGGTGTGGACGATCTGAATGGGAAAGTGGTTGTCCACTCTGCCACGCCGCCGTTTACAGTGGATCTGGCCACCGTACTGCCCGGCGCCAGGCTGCAAACGATGAACGACCTTCGCGCGCGTTTTCAAGCCGTCTGTGACGGCCGCGCAGAGGCTGCCCTCTTCTATCACGAGACCTCGCTGTTTTCCATTACCGGGTCGAACGATCTGGCGGATTGCCGGGAACGGGGCTTGCGTTTGATTCCGCTCGGGCGGGTCGTCATGGAAACGGCGGTGGCGGCCCTACCGGAGAATCGGGCACTGGCCGATCGCATTCGCCTGCGGATCGATGAGATGAGGAAGGACCAGACGCTGGCTCGCCTGGCCGCGTCGCCGCTCACCGGTACGCAGGCGCTGACGCAGATGCTCCAGACCGAGCGAACCGAGTCGCAGCACCGTCTGCTCCAACTCTCGGTCGGCTTCTTGTCGCTCATCGTCTTGATCGGCGGTGCCGCCTACGTCCGGCTGCGTCGAGCGAACCGTCAAACGCGGGAGGCGCTCGCGGTGGCGGAGCAGGCCTCGCGGGTGAAGAGTGAGTTTCTGGCCACCATGAGCCACGAGATCCGAACGCCGCTCACTGCGGTAGTCGGCTATATGGATATGCTGATGGGCACGCCGTTGCGCCACGATCAGCGCCGTTACGCTTTGGAAGTGAAACAGGCTACCGCGTCGCTACTCACCCTGATGACGACGATTCTCGGTTATGCCCGGCCGGTCGTTTCGCTCACCGCCGAAGACGAAACTTTTGAGCCGGCAAACGTCATGGATGACTGTCTTGCCGCGGTGCTTTTAGCGGCCGAAGAAAAAGGGTTGATCGTAACGATGGAACTTGCGCCTGGCATCCCCGCCCGCTTCCTGGGCGATGCGGTGCGCCTGCGTCAGGCGGTGTTAAACATGATGGGAAACGCCGTCAAGTTCACTCCGGACGGCTGGGTCCGCGTGCGCGCGAGCTATGCGGACGGACTCTTCAGCTGTACCATCGCCGACAGCGGGCCGGGCATCCCTGCGGATAAACGGGCCCAGATCTTTGAGCCCTTCACGCAATTGGATTCGACAGACAATCGCCAGTACGGCGGCGTTGGCCTCGGCCTTGCCATCGTTGCCGTACTTTGCAAACAACTGGGCGGGAACATTCGCGTGGATGATGTGCGCCAAGGAGCTCAATTTACCCTGACGATTCCATATTCCAGTCCGGACCCGACCTCGCGTTGGCTGGGTCCGCCCCTCAAGGGCGTCGCGGTCCTTCTGCTCGCCGAGTCGGGCGCCGCGGCGATCTTCGAGGGTTATCTCCGCGAAGCGGGCCTGGACGTTCTTCGCGTTCGTTCAGAGGACGAACTGGCACGGTGGGTGCCCCCGGCGGATGGGACCATTCACTGCTTTATCGAGGGCGGCTTCTTCGGCGTTTTCATGCCAGCGTGGCGAAACGAACGGACTCGGTTGGTGCTTGTGGGGACAATGTCCTATCTTGCCAATGTCGGTGAGGTGGACAAGTCCTGTTTCGATGACATTCTGCCGTTTCCGGTTTCGGCCCGTTCGGTGATAGAAACGCTGCGTCCTCCAGCGGTGGTGCCCCTATCCGCTGCGCCAGCGCCGGTTCGAAGCCATGTTCTGGTGGTGGACGACAACGCTGTCAACCGCCGAGTGCTATCGGCACTGCTTGAGAAATTGGGATGTCGTGTCGACACAGTCAATGACGGCAGGGAAGCCGTCGACGCCGTGCTCCGGCGGCGCTATTCCGTGGTGTTGATGGACTGCCAGATGCCCGTCTTGAATGGCTACGAGGCGACCGCCGAAATTCGCCGCCATTCGCTCCCTGTTTCCGACGTGCCAATCTGCGGCGTTAGCGCCTCTATGGATACCGATACCCAGGCGCGTTGCGAAGCGAGTGGTATGGATGAATTCATGCCGAAACCAGTGACGCTCGATATGCTGCGGGATCTGATGACGCGCGTCGCCGCCAGGCAGATTATTGAGGAGAATCTGCGCCTGGGCGATTGAGCGTTCGCGTGCTGGCGTCGCGGTTGACGTCGAGCCAGGCAACGTCCTCTGCCGAATCGGCGAAGCGCCGTTCGCCCGCAGCCACGATCTCGCTGTCGGCTACCTTAGCCAGCGGCGTATACCGCGGGTGATGCGCGTCCTTGTATGGATCATTTCGGGCCGCGTTGTAGCAACAGATCATCGACCACCGCGGATTCTCCGATTCGTTGCGATCAGAGCGGTGGAGCAAATTCGCGTGAAAGAACAGCGCGTCCCCCGGCGCCATTTCTACGTGAACCAATGGCAACCGCGTTAGAATCGCCTCCACTCTCTCCCGGTCCGCGCCCGCCTGGTCGCCGGTCAAAACATGGTCAATCCGCCCCAGTTCGTGCGAACCGGGAATCACCTGCAAGCAGCCGTTCTCCCGCGTCGCCGGATCGACGGCGATGAACACACTGGTCAACAACGGCGCCAGCACGCCGTTCTGATACCAGTACCCATAATCCTGATGCCACGCCCACGCGCCGCCCACCCGCGCGTCTTTCATAATCATCTTCGAATGGTAGTGGTAGACCTCCCCGCCCAGAATCGCCTCCGCCGCATTGACGATGGATTCGCACCGCGCGAACATCCCGTAGATCGAATCCCCCGGATGGTTCCAAAGCGACAGACGAACCCGTCCGCCCTCGCCATCGCCCCGCGAAAACGCATGCTCGTCGAAGGCCTTATCCTCCTTCGCCGCCCGCCGCAACAACGAGATCTCCTCGGCGGAATAGAATCCGCGCACCAGCGTGTAGCCGTCGTGCCGGTACTGTTCCAACTGCTCCAGGGAAAGGGGTCCGTTCGCCATATCAGTTGTGATGATACAGTGCTTGCTTATGCAGCCGGTACGGATTGGAATGATTGGCTCTGGCTTTGTCGCCGGGTTTTACATGCAGGGATTAGCGAACGTCAACGGGCACGAAGTGCGCGCCTGTTACTCGCGCGACGCCGCCAGGGCACAGGCCTTCGCCGCCGAATGGGGCATCGGCGAATCGTCCGATAATCTGGACGCGTTCATCCAACGCGACGACATCGACCTGTTCATCATCGCCCTTCCCAACGAAGCCCACCTGCCCGTGTCGCTGGCGCTCTCGAAGCTCCGCCGCAACCAGGTCTGCACCAAACCCCTTGGTCGCAATCGCGACGAAGCCAAGCAGATGTGGGAAGCCGCCGCGGCCTCTGGCGCCCTGCACGGCTACGCGGAGACCGAGGTCTTCGCCCCCTGCGTCGTCAAGGCCCGCGAGACCATCGTCAACGGCGGCATCGGCCGCGTGCTCTGGGTCCGCTCCCGCGAATCCCATAGCGGCCCCCACTCCGCCCACTTCTGGGACATCGCCAAAACCGGCGGCGGCGCCATGAACGATCTCGGTTGCCACTGCATTGCCGCCGCCCGCTACTTCTTCGGCAAGGAAGACAAAATCACCAAAGTCATGGCCTGGGGCGCGCGCATGGTGCACCACGAAAAGACCGAAGGCGAGGACAACGCGCTCCTCCTGCTCCAATTCGCCAGCGGCGGAATCGCCCACTGCGAACTCTCCTGGACCACCAAGGGCGGGCTTGATCTCCGCAATGAAGTCCACGGCTCGGACGGGTCTATTTTCACCGACGTCACTCGCGGCACGCCCATCACGACGTTCACCTCCAAGGGCGCCGGCTACGTGATCGAGAAGGCCGATATCGACACCGGCTGGACTCGCCCGCTCCCCGAAGAAGCCTTCGCCTACGGCTACCAGGCCGAGATGCGCCACTTCGTCGAGTGCGTAAAAAACAAAACCCCGGCGCGCGAGGACTACCAGGACGGATACATCGTCAACTGTGTCCTCGACGCCGGGTACGAGTCGATGCGGGAAGGGAAGTGGGTGGAGCTTACTTCAGTTTAAGCGCCACGCTGGCCGACGTTTCTTCCCATTCGAGCGTCAGGTCTTTGCCCGTCAACGTCATCTTGTACGATTCCACCGGCGCCACTTTCTTGATCTTCATCTTCGTGCGGCCCAGGTCCATTTCCGGCTTGTAGGTCAGGCCCCACTGGCCCGTCTGCTTGTTGACGATCAGCGTCCACGAATCGGCCGATTCCAACTGCACGAACAGCGTGTAGTCGCCCGCCGGAACGGTCAGGTCACCCAAAACGATATCGGCGTCGGTGTGCAGCGCCGTGGCTTCATTGGCGCCCGCGCGCCACACTTTTCCGAACGGCTCCAGGCCGCCGAAAATCTTCCGGCCCTTCATGGAGGGCGAGTGGTACTTGATCGTCACGTTCTTGCCGTTCAGCGAGACGGTGGTCTCAGCCGGAGGGCTGGCGCGTTGTTTCTTCTTTTGCTCCTGGGAAAACAGAAGCGTGGCCGCGAGAAGGAATAGGGAAAGGGTACGCATGTACCCATTATTATGGCTGTTCCGTCTCCCGCTCGGCGGCAGCAAATGGAACATCTTCATAGATCATCGCCAACGGCAGCGTCACATTCACACTTGTCAAAATCAACGCCGCTGTCTCACCCAAATACCGCGTCAGCTCCCAATGCCCATCCGCCGTACGCCGGTGACAATCCACTGAGTGCCGATCCTGCTCCACCAGTACATACTCTTCCAACGAAGGAATCGCCCGATAAAGCCCGAATTTCCCAACTTGGTCATACCGTCGGCTCGATGGCGAGAGCACTTCGATAAGAATCTTCGGATTGGTGATCCCGTGAATCTTGTCCGCTACCGGTGGGCCGCAAATCACTGTCGCATCCGGATGGGCATACAGGCCGGAGGCCTCCACGTGGACATGCAAGTCCGAACCCAGCACCTTACAGCCCGAGCCAGAAAGCAGATTTCCTAAATGGCGTACAAGGTTCGCTTGTATAAAGACATGTGGCGTTGACGCCCCGCTCATCGCATACACCTGCCCGTCCAGATACTCAAACTTTTCTCCGAGCTTTCTCTCGAGCTCGATATAGTCTGAAACCGTTAGATACGGCTGGGGCAAGGAAGCCATGGCCCTATAATACCGCTCGATGGCGCAACGCCGTACTGACCCGGAAGCGTGGCGTGAATTCCCCGAAGGCGTGGTAGAGCACCGCTCAGGCTGGCGCCACGATGCAAAAACTGTCTCCAAAATAGGGAAAGGCCCGGGCTTGCCCCAGGCCTTTCTCCACCCTTGTTCTTCGTTCGCCGAACGGACGAAAGCCCCGGCTCCGTCTACGCCAACAGCTTCTCGAGCTTCGAACCCGGCACAATAATCGTCTCGCTGCGCTCTGGCCCAAGCGACACGCAACCCACTTCCACGCCCGTCTTTTCCTGCAGGAAATCCAGGTACGTGCGCGCCGCGGCCGGCAACGCATCCAGCGTCGTCAACCCGCGCGTCGAACAGTGCCAGCCCGGCAGGTTCTCGTAAACCGCCTCGATCGATTCCATCTCGCTATTGGTCGCCGGCATCTCGTCCGTCAACTTGCCGTTCACTTTATAAGCCACGCAAACCGGAATCGTTTCCAACTCATCCAGCACGTCCAGCTTCGTAATGATCAAGCTGTCGAACCCGTTCACCGCCGTCGTGTACTTCAACAACGGCACGTCGAACCAGCCGCAGCGGCGCGGACGGCCAGTAACGGCGCCAAACTCTTTCCCAGCCGCACGAATGCGCTCGCCCATCTCCGTGTGATCTTCGGTCGGGAACGGCCCGCCGCCCACGCGAGTAATATAGGCCTTCGACACGCCCACAACGCCATTGATCCGCGTCGGCGGCACGCCCGCGCCCGTGCAGGCCCCGCCCGCCGCCGCGCTCGAGGAGGTGACGAACGGATAGGTGCCGTGGTCGATGTCGAGCATCGTCCCCTGTGCGCCTTCAAACAGGACCGGTTTATTGGCGTTCATCGCGTCGCGCAACAGGAACGACGTATCCCGCACCATCGGCCGGATCCGCTCAGCGAAGCCTTCATATTGCGTGCGCAGCGCGTCCGTATCCAGGTCCCACGGAATGCCAAACGCGTCGGCGATGGTCTTCTTGTCTTCCACCATCACGGCGAACAGCTTGCGGAAATTGTCGGTGTCCAGCAAGTCGGCAATGCGAATGCCGCGGCGGCTGATCTTGTCCTCGTACGCCGGGCCAATGCCGCGCGACGTCGTGCCGATCGCCGTCCGGTCCTTCCGCGCCTCGCTCATCTTCTCCACAATGCGATGCATCGGGAAGATCACGTGCGCGCGATTGGAGATAGCCAACTGCTTCTCCACCGCAATGCCCAGCTTGTCCAGCATCGCGATCTCGTCCAGCAGCGCCGCCGGGTCAATAACGACACCGTTGCCGATCACCGCCTGTACGCCGGGGCGCAAAATCCCGCTCGGGATCAGCTTCAGCACATATTTCTGTGCCCCCACGTAGACGGTATGGCCGGCGTTGTGGCCACCCTGATAGCGGACCACATAGTCGAATTTCTCCGAAAAGAGGTCGACCATCTTGCCTTTGCCTTCATCGCCCCATTGGGCACCCAACACGATTAAATTGCTCATGAACAGACCAAACTCTCCATTTTAGCGCGTTAATCGGTCGAGCGTTGCCATGGCCGGTTCCATCCACCCGCTCGACCAGTGATGAACACGTTTCACGCCGTTATCGTAGCTGTGCGCAATGTCCAACGCCGCCATCCGCTCATGCGCCCCGGCCACTTCCGCCTGAAAGTTCCCATACCCGGAAATCGCCAGCTTCAACTTCTTCGAACCGGCATGCCCCTCCAATAATGTGGGCACGTGATACCGCGCAAAATTCTCCGCCGTCCCGTAAATCTCGCCCGACCCATACTTTCCCGGTGCATCCAACATCAAAGGCGCATCCCAAGCCGCCGCCGCCGCGAACCGCTCCGGATGCCGCAGCAGCAACGTCACCGCCCCGTTGCCGGACTTGCTGAACCCCAGCAGTAAAACCCGCCCAGGCAACCGCGGCAAAATATCCTGTAATAGATAGGATTCCTGCGCAATCTTCGGGTTCGTCGGATGATCGGCAAACCACGGCAGATGCGAAAACGACGGTGCCGCGATCGTCACGTTATACCGCTTCACCCAGTCCAGCCGCAGCGCCTCATAGAACCCATCGCCCCACTGGCCGCTGATATTCG
>CANIFK010000093.1 GCA_947466555.1 Acidobacteriota bacterium
CGATCGTGATCGAGGGTGTAGCGGAGATCTCCATGGGCGGTCCACTGGCCTTCGACGGCGGGGGGCATACCGAGAGCGGCGAGTTCGCGTTGGACCCGGGGAAGGTTTTGGGCGAGATTGTCACGCCAGCCATCGGTAGGCCAATCGCGGCGGGCCTGGAACCAGGCTTTGCGGTTGTGCGTGACGACGCTTTCGGCCATGTACTGCAGATTTCTCTTGGCGACTTCGACGGTGTAGTGCTTCTGGAAGCCGCGCCAGTTGAGTTCCACGTTCGCATTGCGGTCAAGCAAGCGGATGCGCCAGGAAGGTTCGAGGACGGAATGATCGTACATCTCCGGCTTGACGCTCCAGAGCCAGCGGCCCTCGCCGGGCTCGACGGGACGGTCCTCGGCGTGGATGGTGATGGTGAGTTCTTCGGCGAGCGAGGCCTGGCCGTTGAGGTGGTGTTTGTAGATGCGTTCGAACTCGTAGGGTTCGGAGTCGCCATTGGGGAGTTTGCGATGGGGGACGTAGCGGAGACCTTCCGGAGAGCGGACGGTGGCGAGATCGGCGAGTTCGACGGTCTGCGCTTTCCCGTTGGCCCAAAGACGTTCGCGGCCGTAGAGGCCGCAAGCCGCCAGGGCCGCGAGAGCGGCTAGGAGCGTGATCAGCGCCGTTTGCACCATATGCCTGTACAGGCGCGGTGGGCGGGCGGGAGTTGTCATTGCGGGCTGTTTGGGAAGACGCGGCGCCAGTCGTTCTTCATGCTGAGGACGGGCCATGCGCTGGCGATGGCGGCATCGAGGGCCTTATCGAGATGACCGACGGGGGAGGCGCGGTCGTAGGCGAATTCGCGTTCGGGGTCGTCGTGGTGGACGATGGCGGTGAAGCGGGGGCCGGGTCCGTTGGCAGTGTATTGGAGCATGGGGAGGTCGCCGTCGGAGTTCCCGATGGCGAGGATGGGACGGCGGCCGATCACGTTTTGGATGCTGCTAGGCTTGCCGTCGCCATCATCGATGAGCAGCACGTCGGGCTGAGCCTGGAGCTGGGCGGATTCGAACTTCGACTTGAGCAGCGTGGCGATGACGTGTTGACGGGGGATGCCGAAGGCCTGTTCGTTGGCCACGCGGACGAAGCCGATTTCGGCGCCGGTGACACTGTAGACCTGGAAGCCATTTTCGCGAAGGTGGGCGATGAGTTCGAGCATGGGTTGATAGGCAAGTTGGGTGTAGGGCTTTTTGAACCGGGGGTGTTCGTTGGCGGCAAGCCAGCGGGAAGCGGCGGCGGAGTACTCTTCAACCGTGCGGCCGGCGTGGACCGCGAAGCCGGCGGCGAACTGATCGGCGGGGGCGAGGGCGAGGATGGCGTCGGGCGGGCCGTCGATGATTTTGGCGAAGTTGGGATTGGCGCGCCATTCGGGGTGCTGTGGGGCGAGCGCCTTCATTTCCGAGGCGGCGAAGAGGAGCTGGACGTAGAGGGGTTGTTCGACCCAGAGGGTGCCATCGTTATCGAAGACGGCGACGCGTTCGGCGGGGGGAAACTGGGCGACTGCGTTCTTGACGAAGGCGAGGATTGCCTGTTTGGCGTGGGTTTCGTTCCAGGAGGGGAGGGGGTCCTTGGGGGCGTTGCAACTGGTGAGGAGGAGGGCGGCGAGAGCGACGAGGTTTCTCATGCCCGGGTTAGCGCGGCCGCCGCGGAAACGGGGCCATCAGGGTACGGTTTTTCGGATAAGGACGAGGTTATCGAAGACGAGGTTGGCAGACCAGATCCAGCGGGCGCCCTGGAAGTGGTTGGGGAATTTCGTGTAGGCGGGGAGGTTGGTGACGCCGACCTCTTCATCGGTATATTCAACGGCGGCGGGCCATTGAGGGTTGAACGTGGGGGAGGCCCAGTTGGCGGGGATCGGGTAATGGACGGCGAAGCATTTGTCCTGGCAGGGGGGCTTTTTGGCGTGAGGGTGAACACGGCCGAGGGCGGAGGTGTCGTGAATGTTGCCAGGTTTCTCGGTGACATCGGCGGGCCCGTTGAGAGGGGCGATGTAGAAAGACTGGGCGCGCCAGGTGTGGTCGGTGACGGTGCCATCGGAGAAGCGCGCGATGAGGCCGCCGTCGCCGGGGTACCACGGGTCGCCGCGCATGAGTTCGGTACCGAGGCCGAGGTTTTCTTCCCAGTCGACGAGCTTGAAGGCGTAGGTGAGGGGGCGCTTGGCGCGGAACTGGACGATGGCGGAGTTGAAGGGCGTGTAGGGGGTGTTGTCGGTGGCGACGAGGGTGCCGTTGACGTAGAGTTCGAAGTAGTTGTCGGCGACGATGTGGGCGGTGATGAGTTCGCCGTCGGGATCGATGATGACGGGCTTGAGAGGGGCGAGATTGCGGGGGGCGCACTCGTTGTAGAGGTCGGCTGTGGGGCGGGCGGGGTAGGCGGTTTGGGCGGGGACAGTGAGGACGGTGCCATCGGTGGCGGTGATGCGGCCGACAGCGCTGATGCGGTGGTTATTGACGGGTTCGGGACATTTGTAGAGGTTTTCAACGATCGTTTGGGCGCGGCCCTGGGTGACGTGGCGCTGGGAGAACGCAGCGGTGGCGAGGAGGAGCAAGAGGGGGAGGCGCATGAGAGGAGTTTATTGTATGGTGTGGGTAAATTGTATGCGACTGCTCCTTGGTTGTTCTCTTGCGGCGGGGCTTTTTGGACAGACCTGGAGGTTCGATCTGGCGAGGTATGAGGCGCCGGCGGGATGGAAAGAGGAGCGGGGGCGGGACGCGATTTCTTATACCCATATTGCGCAGGGGACGTTTTGCAAGATTGAGCTGTACAACAGCCGGGAGGGAAGTGGCGACGTCTTTGCCGAAGAGTGGAGGCAGTTGGTGCAGAGTGTGTTTACAGCGGGGCCGGCGCCGCGGCCGGTTCCGGGTGTAACGCCGGGAGGGCTGCGGTACCTGGAGGGAAGAGGGGCGGTGAAGTTCGCCAATACGGGGATGTGGGGGCGGCTGATGGTGTTCCAGGCGGAGGGACGAGTGGCGAGCGTATTTGTGGTGGCGAGTAACGAGGCGGCGATGGCGGCGCGCGATGGGGCGGTGCAGGCGTTTTTGGGGAGTCTGCGATTCGGGGGAGGCAGCTCGGCGTCGACGGTTCCGGCGTCTTCAGTGGGTGTGGCGGGTGTCTATATGGGATTCCGCCCGGTGCGGCTGGGCGGCGCTGAGATGGGACCGCGCTGGTATGTATTGTTCAAGGATGGGCGCGTGTACGAGGACCTGCCGCCGGAGGGATTGTGGGAATTTTCGGGCGGAAATGCGGCGTATTGGGGGAAGTATCAGGGCGGGCAGATTGCGCGCGCTGGGGCGCGAGTGACGGAGACGGTAGTGGAGGGGAACGGGCGGATGACGGTCGACGGGACACAGTTTGTGAAGTGCGCGGGGGTGGACGGGTTGCGGCTGGAGGGAGCGTGGACGAGCTTTGCGGATGCGAATGACCCGGCGTTGATGCAGATTCCCGTTGGCCGGCGGCCGCTGATCCGGTTTTCGCGCGATGGACGCTTTGTGGACGAGGGAGTGTTCAGGTCGATTCTGCAGGGGTATGGGGACGCGCCCGCGGGGCAGGGAACGTACGAGATTCGGGAGTTTTCGCTGGTTCTGCGGTATGCCGGGAGCGGGGTGCGGAGAGTGGCCATTTCGGGACTGTTGGCGGCGGACCCGGCTGTGAAGAATGAGGTGTTGTTTCTAGGAAGGGCGCAGTTTAACAAGCGGCGGTAAGGGCCACTACTGGTTCTTTTTGCGTTCGGTCCGGTCTTCCTTCGGCGGGCGATCCTGCTGCTGGCGCTGTTGAGGTGCGGGCTGTTCGGCTTGCGGAGGCTGTGCCTGCGGTTGCGGCGCGCGGTCCTGCTGCTGTTGTTGACGCGGGCTTTCGCGAGGCTGTTGCTGACGCTGTTGCGGAACGGGCTGTTGGGCTTGTGGAGGCTGCGCCTGCGGTTGCGGCGCGCGGTCCTGCTGCTGTTGTTGACGCGGGTTTTCGCGGGGCTGTTGCTGGCGCTGTTGCGGAGCGGGTTGCTGGGCTTGTGGAGGCTGCGCCTGCGGTTGCGGCACGCGGTCCTGCTGCTGTTGTTGACGCGGGTTTTCGCGAGGCTGTTGCTGGCGCTGTTGAGGCACGGGCTGTTGAGCTTGTTGCGGCAGACGGTTTGGTTGTTGAGCGGGGACTTCGCCGGATGGGCCGCCACGATTCGGATTGCGTTCAATCACGCGCACCCGGGGAGCAGGTGTGGGATCAGACTGATGCATTTGCTGGATCGCGGCGGGCGGGAGAGGGCGCCCAGGGGTGCGGGTTAGCTGCTCCTGCTGGCGGCTGAACGGCACGGGCGCTTGCGGAGGCGGAGTGCGGGCGACGACCGGCCGGTTGAAGGCGCGCGCGGGTGGAGCGGCGGCCCCTGGCCCGCGGATCCCGAGCACGCTTTCCCGCCGCGGCGTGACGTTGGGGTTGTTGAAGATTTGCGTGTTGCCAGGCTGGGATGGCAGCACGGTGCGTCCGTTTTGAGAGGTTCGGCGGCCGGTGGCGAAGTTGTCCTGCGGAACGGCGGTAATGCCATTTGGCGTGTTGCGGTTTCGATATTGGACGCTGTTGATCGCGCGGTTCTGGTAGTAGCTGTTGATGGTGGCGTTATTGAAGACCGTGTTGGAACTGTTGACGCGGCGGAAGTAGTTCTGGCTGACCTGATAGGACGGAAAGTACGGTTCCCGCGGACCGAGGGCGAACCAGCCGACGGAGGCGGAGAAACCAGCGCCGCCAATCCAGGCGACGAGGGCCGGAGCGTAAGTAGGCGACATGCCGCGCGGGCCCGGGATCCAGCCCCAACGGTTGCCGAACGCGGCCCAGCGGCCGTAGTGATACGGCGCGAAGCCCCACGGCGCATCGTCGATCCACGTCCAGCCCCAAGGAGTGATCCAGGCCCAGTGGCCATCGCGATAAGGTGCCCAACCGGCAGAGACGCCGTTCGGCATCCAGACATCGCCATAACCGGACTGATTGGACCAGGCGCCGTATTGATCCAGGTCCTCATAACCGGGGATTTCGCGGGAGACGTAACGGGCCGATTGGGACTGGTCCTCGCGGCGGTCGCGGGCAGTGCACCACTGGTCCCAGGCATCGGTGATGGGGGCGGAGTTCACGCGGTAATCGATTTGCTGGTCGCCGGTAATGACCGCCTGTTGTCGCGTGTTGAGCGTGAATGACTGCCCGCCGCCACTGATTTCACCGTTGCCGTCGCGGATGGTAACGGTGGTGGCCTGGGCGTCGGGGTTGGCGTCGATGCGGTATTCGCCGGGAGCGGTGAGGGTGAAGGCGAGGTTGGGAGTATCGATTTCGAAAAGCTCGCGGGGCTGGAGCTGGCGGATGTGGAGAGTGAGGGTTCCTTCGGAGAGGCGAATCTGGACGGTCTGATCGTCGAGATTGAGAAGCTGGAAAGCGGTATTGGGGGCCAGGCGGAGCGCGGTGGAGCCGATGTGGAGTTCGGCGCGGGCACCGTTGCCGGACCAGAGGCTATCGCCGGGGACGAGGGGGCGATTGATGGGGGCGTCGAGCCAGTCGGATTCGCCGGCGGGTTGGAAAGAGACGGGTCCGGTGGCGTAGTTGAGACGGCCGACGCGGTTGGGGGGATCGGGCTGGGCAGAGAGGATGGTGGCGGCGAGGAGGAGAACGACGGGGCGCATGCAGATTGACGTGCAGGTGGAAGGCCACTATGCTGGCGGTGTGAAAATCACGTGGGTTTTGTGGATGGGTCTGGCGGTGGCGGTGGCGGCGGATTGGCCGGGGTGGCGGGGCGTGGGGAGTTTGGGATTGAGCACGGAGACCGGGCTGCCAGTGGAGTGGAGCGCGGCGAAGGGGCTGGCGTTCCGGACGGAACTGGCGGGGACGGGATCGTCGTCACCGATTGTGGTTGGCGATTTGGTGATTGTCACTTCGCAGGCGGGGAGTTACGAGACGGGCGACGGAAGCGACCCACGGTTGGCGCGGGACGAGCGGGCGCTGGCGGTGAAGGAGCGGGCCATTTCGGCAAAGGGCGGGCCGGCGCTGGAGCTGGTGGTGGAGGCATTTGGGCGGCAGAATGGGAAGCGGGTTTGGGAGTACCGGATGGCGGCGGCGGGAGCGCGGCCGGAGGTGCACGAGAAGCACAATCTGGCCACGCCGACGCCGGTGTCCGACGGGGAACGGGTGTATGCGTGGTTCGGGAACGGGCAGTTGGTGGCGCTGGATTTGAAGGGCAAGCGCGTGTGGGAGAAGCATCTGGGGCCGTTTGCGAACCAGTGGGGGCACGGGAGTTCGCCGGCGCTCTACAATGGGCTGCTGGTGTTGCTCGTTGACCATCGGCCGGCGGCATATTTGCTGGCTTTGGATGGGAAGACGGGCGAGGTGAAGTGGCGCGTGGACCGCGGGAAAGGGCGGGTATCGCATTCGACGCCGGTGGTGGTGACGGGGCCGCGCGGGGATGAGTTGATTGTGAATTCGGACCAGCGGGTGGACGCGTATGCGCCGTCGACGGGGGAGCTGTTGTGGTGGGCGGGAAGCGAGCGACAGACGCCGATTCCGTCCGCCGTGTTTGCCGATGGGGTGATCTACATGAGCCGCGGATACCGGAACAGCGACATCTGGGCGGTGCGGCCGGGCGGGCGTGGAGAGGTGACGCCGACGTGGCGTATGCCGAATGGGGGTTCGTATGTGCCTTCGATTTTGCAGTATCAAGGGTTGCTGTATATGACGAACGAGGTGGGCGTGGTGACCTGCGCGGATGTTGCGACGGGGGCGGTGGTGTGGAAGGAACGGCTGGGCGGGATATTTTTCGCGTCCCCTGTGGCGGGGGATGGGAAAGTGTATTTGCTGAGCGAAACGGGGGAGATGTTCGTATTGCGGGCCGGCAGGAAGCCAGAGGTGTTGGCGAAGAATGAGTTGGGCGAGCGATTCCTGGCCTCACCGGCGGTGGGCGGCGGACGGATTTATTTGCGGGGAGACGGGGTGTTATTTGGAGTGGGCAAATGATACGCTAACCGGCCAATTTGCGAGGTTCTCCCTGTGAAGCCTCTCTCCCTCCTAATCCTCCTCGCCCTCGCCGCGGTCGGCCAGCCCAAAACCGTCACCGTGCGCGTCAACGCCGACGGTACCTTCTCCCCCCAAACCACCTACGTCAAGGCCGGCGACACCGTCCGCTGGGAAGGCCTCACCCGCACCGATTCCATCGTCTCCGCCAACGCCGCCACGGGCTACCCCGCCATGTGCAACGCCCGCGGCGCCTACGACCCCGCCGACCTCACCGGCCCCGCCCTCTTCGCCCCCTCCGGCGTCTACGTCTTAAGCCCCCTCGAAACAGGCTTCTCGGAAACCGCCGCCGCCACCTGCCCCGCCGGCACCCGCCCGTCCTTTGTCGGAGACAACGGCAAACGCCTCTGCTCCGGCGGCGCGCCCTACGAAGCCACCATGGACGCCACCTGGAAAAGCCCCGCCGCCACCGGCGTCTTCATCCGCCTCCTGTGGAAGGACATCAACCCCAGCTCCGGCGTCTACGACTTCACCATCATGCAGCGCGAAATGGAGAAGGCCGTCCAAAACGGCAAGGTCTTCAGTCTCGGCATCAAAGCCGGTGACGACGGCACGCCGGACTGGATCTTCTCCACCACCCTGCCCAGGCTGAAGTTCGACGACCCGCTCGACAACACTCCCGCCGGCGCCTGCGGCAACAAAGTGGATCTCGGCAACCCCACCCGCGCCTCCTACAAACAGCTCTACTTCGCCATGCTCACCGAAGTCGCTCGCGTCATCAAGACCCGTGCCGATTGGTACCGCGCCCTCGCCTACATCAAAATCTCCGGCGCCAATCTCGTCTCCCACGAAAACCGCCTGCCCAACGAATGCCCCACCGGCTGCATCTGCGCGCCGCAAGTCTGGGCCGGCGATGGCTACAAACCCTCCGGCCTCTACGCGTTCTACGACGAACAAATGGCCCTCCTGAAATCGCTGTTCCCCGGCAAGGCCATGGCCTACGCCTTGATTCAGGGCGGCTTCCCGCGCGTCAACGAAACCGGCGGCTACCTGCTCGCCAACGGCTCCTCCTCCAACGCCTCCGCCCTCCCCGATGGCACCGAACAAACCATCGAAATCATGGACCGCGGCCAGGCCAAAATCGGCCTGCCCTTCCTCGTCCAACACAACGGCCTGCAGGGCAAGCCCGCCGGCTGCAACTTCGAAGGCCAGCACCCAAAACCCAACCGCAACTACGGTGCCTATTGGCCCGTCGGCGGCTGTCCCAATCAGTGGGCCGTAAAGAAGGGCGCCGAAGGCCTGCTCACCGGTTTCCAAACCGTCAACCTGGAGAAGGTTGCCAATCAGGAGGACCTCGATCTCTCCTTCCAAAACCTCTGGGACAACACCGACGCCATGTTCCTCGAAGTCTACGAAAACCTCTTCTGGTACGCCGATAACACCGCCCGCGGCGTCCTCCCCCGCAGCCGCAAAACCATGGCCCAATGGGCCGACGATCTCCACAAGCGCCGCAACGATCCCGTGTTCCCTCAATACGTCGCCGCTAAGGACCCCTTCCCCTCCACCCACTCCGTCACCGTCACCGGCCCCGCCCGCACCCTCACCTACATCCACGCCTCCAAGTGCGGCGCCGGCAAACAGGAGTTCGGCCAGATCATCGTCGACGCCGCCGCCCCCGTAATCGCCACCGGAGGCATCATCAGCGCCGCCGGCTTCGGCGCCTTCAACGCCATCGCCCCCGGCTCCTGGATCGAGATCTACGGCACCGGCCTCTCCAACACCTCCCGCAGCTGGGGCGGCGCAGATTTCAACGGCGTCAACGCGCCCACCGCGCTCGACAGCACCAGCGTCCGCATCGGCGGCCAGCCCGCGTATGTGGCCTACGTCAGCCCCGGCCAAATCAACGCGCAAGTGCCGTCCAACGTTCCCACCGGCGCGCAAGCCATCACCATCACCACCCCCGTCGGCACCAGCGCCGCGGCCAACATCCAGGTCAACGCCACCCAGCCCGGCTTCAACGCCCCGGCCGTTTTCAAGGTCGGCACGCGCCAATACGCCGCCGCGCTCTTCCCCGATAACGCCACCTTCGCCCTGCCCGCCAACGCCATTCCCGGCGTGCCCTCCCGCGCCGCCAAACCCGGCGAAACGCTGACACTTTACGGAGTCGGTTTCGGCGCTGTCACGCCCGCCATCCCCGCCGGCCAAATCACCGGCGGCACCAACGCCCTGGCCGCGCCGCTGGCGCTCTCCATCGCCGGCACCCGCGCCACCGTCAGCTACGCGGGCCTCGCCCCCGGCGCCGTTGGGCTCTATCAAGTGAACTTCACCGTGCCCGCGATCACCGCCAATGACGCCGCCCCGCTCACCTTCACCCTCGGCACCACGGCCGGCTCACAGACGCTCTTTATCGCAGTGGGGAATTGAAGATCACCGCGCCCGATTCCAACTCCCCCAGCCGCGCCTCGTCCAATCCCAACAGCTCCCCCAGCACCGCCCGCGTATGCTGCCCCAGCAGCGGCGCGGGCGCCTGCGGCATCGGGGCCAACTTCACCGGCGGCCCCGTCACCCGGTGCTCCCCGGCGGTCGGATGCTGCAACGTCGGAAACATCCCCCGGAACTGGCTCTGCGGATGCGCCACTACTTCGGCGAAATTCAAAACCAGCGAACACGGAATGCCATCCGCGCGCAGCCGTTCAATCCACTCCTCCGCCGGCCGAGTCAGAAATGCGGCATTCAACAGAACGTCCAGCGCCACCCGGTTCTCAATCCGCAACGCATTCGTCGCAAACCGCGCATCCTCAGCCAACCCCAGCGCATGCCGGAACGCCGCCCACAGCTTCTCACTACCCACCGCAATCGCCACCGCCCGGTCCTGCGCGTTGTAGACCCCATACGGCACCACGGTCGGATACCGTGTCCCCATCGTGCCCGGAACATTCGAAACATCCCCCAGAAAACTGGCGTAATTCGAACACATCGCCGAGATCATCGCGTCGAACATTGCAATGTCCACATGCTGCCCCACACCGGTCTGATGCCGCCCATGCAAAGCCATCAGAATCCCAATCACCGCAAACATCCCGGCCGTAATATCGCTCACGCCATACCCGCACCGCGTCTGCTCCCCATCCTCCGTCCCGGTGATCGACAGCAGCCCCGACGACGCCTGCACAACCAAATCCATCGCCGCCTCATCCCGTGACGGCCCGGCCTGCCCATACCCCGAAATCGAGCAATAAATCAGCCCCGGATTCAACGCCCGCGCGGCCTCATACCCTAGCCCCAACCGCTCCATCGTCCCCGGCCGAAAATTCTCGATGACGACGTCCATCCGCGCCATCAGCGCCTTGCACAACGCAATCCCCTCGGGCTTTTTCAAATCAATCGAAATCCCCTTCTTCCCCCGGTTCAACCCCAGGAAGAAGCTCGACTGATCGCCCGCGAACGGCGGCCCCCACCCCCGCCCCATATCGCCCAGATGCTTCGGTTCCAGCTTATAAACATCGGCGCCGGAGTCCGCCAGCAGCAACGTGCAATAGGGCCCGGCCAGGGCGTGGGAAAAGTCGAGGACGCGGATTCCGGAAAGGGGCGGTAGCAAAATATGAGTGTATACCGGCAGTGGTGCTATCCTCGGCCCGTGGAGCTCTGCGCAGTCTTCGAAACCTGGCATCTCGGCGACGGAAACTACCCCGCGTTCAAGACGGGGATGCCCGTCAATCTCTCGTTCGAGATCCAACCCACCGAACTCACCAAAGCCCCCCACTGGACCCCGCCCCACCTCCACCACACCGGCGGCGGCGAATACAATTTCGTCGGCCAAGTCCTCCGCGTCTACACCACCGGCGGCATCGCCCTCGCGGTCATCGAAACAGGCGAATTCCGCTTCTACATCTATTCCAAAAAGGCAGCCTCCCTCGCCCAAGGCGACGCCGTCTCCGGTCGCGGCACGCTCGTCCTCGATCACTACATCTGGGTCGAATACCTCCGCACCTACCCCGACCCGCCCGATCTCTTCTACTCCCTCAGCGTCGACCGCATCCAGCGCATCCAAACCCCACAGCGCTTAATCACCAGAGGCAACAATCTACTGACCTACCCAACCCACGTGGCCCCGTCCGAGTACACCCCCGAAGACGCACAAGACGTCGACGCCATCACCGATGACGGCATCGCCCACTACGTCGTGCACTTCACCGACCGCGATCTCCCCTCCACGCCCCTCCGCCCGACCTTCCTAGGCTGGCGCGACGCCTAGCCGCGAAAACCCCGCCGAAACTCGCCACCCCACGCCCCAACACAACCTCTCGGGGATAAGGCGGGCAGACCCTCCAACACCGTTCGGCCCGCAACCCCAACAGCAGCCTTGTCCCCCAGACGCGACCCATCCCGCAGAGGCCCCCCCAACTACCCCGCCACCGCCACCCGCACATACGAAGCGCAATTCTCCACCACAAATCGCACCGGCAAAAACTTCCCAATCACCTCCATATTCGTAGTCGCATGCCCATCCAGCGCCACCGCCGTAAACTCCCCACCCCCAGCCAGCGCCAA
>CANIFK010000094.1 GCA_947466555.1 Acidobacteriota bacterium
AACCAATAAACTCACAGGTAAAATAGGGCTGCAGGAATGTCGTAGCAGCCGAAAAGGGAACAGCAGATGCCAAAAAATGACTATGCGGGCGTAGTGCTGGATGTAGAGCCGGGGAAACGAAGGATCGATGCAACCCCGGAGCCGGACTCTCCATTCCAGGTTCTCATTATGGGCGATTTTTCCGGACGCGCCAGCCGTGGCGTAGTCGAGCCCATTCTTGGCCGCCGCCCCCTCTTCGTCGATCGCGATGAGATCGACAATCTCCCCGCCCGCCTGGGCGTTGACCTCCGCCTCCCTCTCTCTGGCGACCATGGCGCCGAACTGCGCCTGTCCTTCTCCGAATTCGAAGACTTCCACGCCGATCGCATCTACGAAAAGTGCGATCTCTTCCCCGCTCTCCGCGCCATGCGCAAGCGCCTGGAAAACCCGCAATCGTTGAAGGAGACGACGGATGAAATCCTCGGCGGCCTCATCGCCGAGACCCGCCCCGAAGCCCGCGCCTCCAGCGACATCATCACCGGCAGCCTGCTCGATCAAATTGCCGACGAAGCCGAAGACCCGACGCCCGCCAAAAAGGCGCGCCCCCGTGATCCGCTCCTGGCCTATGTCAAGGATCTGGTCGCCCCGCACCTCGTCCCCGGCCAGGACCCGAAGCAAAAGGAGTTGCTCGCCGAGCTCGATGAAGAGGTGGGCCGCCAGATGCGAGCGATCCTCCACAACCCCCTCTTCCAGGGCCTCGAAGCCGCCTGGCGCGGCCTGGAGTACGTGATCCGAAATGTGGAGACGGACTCCCAGCTAAAGATCTACATCCTCGACGTTTCCAAGGCCGAACTCCTCGCCGACGTCGCCGCGACAAACGACCTCCGCCGCACCGGCCTCTTCCACCTCCTGGTCACCGCCACGCCGAACAAAGAGCCCTACTCGCTCCTCGGCTTCGACTGCTTCTTCCGCCCCTGGATCGACGATATTGAACTCCTCGCCCGCGTCGCCATGCTGGCCGACTTCGCCGGAGCCCCCCTCCTCGCCGCAGCCGACCCCTCCCTGCTCGGCGTCAAAGTCCCCGAATACCTCGACGACAACAACGAGTGGGAAATCGATAACCCCATCTGGGACGAGATCCGTTCCCTCCCCGAAGCGCGCCGCATCGGCTTGACGATGCCCCGCGTCATCCTCCGCCAACCGTATGGCAAGGATTCCAGCCCGACGGAACGTTTCAAGTTCGAGGAAATGCCCGAAGGCTCCACCCATGCGCACTTCCTTTGGGGCAACGGCATGTACCCCTGCGTGGCCCTGATCTGCCAATCCTTCAGCGAAGAGAAGTGGCACATGCGCCCCGGCCAGTTCCAGGACATCACCAGCCTCCCGCTCCATTCCTGGAAGGAGTACGGCAACGTCGAATCCAAGCCCTGCGCCGAGGTGTTGCTAACCCTCCGCGCCGCCGAAACGATGATCGCCCTGGGCTTGATGCCCATGCTGTCGATGAAGGGCTCCGACGCCGTCCGCGTCGGCATGTTCCAATCCATCGCCAAGCCCAACGCCCCCCTCGAAGGCCGCTGGCGCTAGGATTCCCCCGCCTTTTCCACAGGGCCGTGCTACCGGAGAATTCCCATGTAGGAATTCCCCGGTAGCCTCAAAAATATCTTGACTGTACTAGTAAACTAGTACACTATTATTTCAAATGGCAGCAGCCGAACCAACACCGAATTTTCAGTTCCGGCTCGATCTCGCCAGCGGTGTCCCCGTCTATCGCCAGTTAATTGAGCAGGTCCGCAACGGCATCGCCTTCGGCACGCTCCAAACCGGCGACCAACTTCCCACCGTCCGCCAGACCGCCGTCGACCTCGCCATCAACCCCAACACCGTCGTCCGCGCCTACCGCGAACTCGAAATCCGCGGCACCATCGAAACCCATCAAGGCACCGGCACCTTCGTCAGCACCCAGAAAATCGAACGCGACGATACCGAACGCCAACGCCAACTCGACCAGATCGTGAGCGACTTCGTCGCCCGCGCCAGCGCTGCCGGATTCAAGATCGACGAACTCCTGGCCCGCCTCGCCGAAAGGAAATCCGCATGAAGATCGAGCAGTTGAACACCACCATCAGCCCCATAGGCACCGTGCTGTGCGCCGCCAGCGTCCTCCTCGGGGTCGGAGCCACGGTGCTGCTGCGCCACCCCTGGCCGATGTTTCCCATGAGCCTAATCGGCGTCTACCTCCTGCTCGCCGTCCGCGTGGCCGATCAATGGGAACGCGTCGCCCTCCTCCGCCTCGGCCGCTTCCAGGGCATGCGCGGCCCCGGCATGTTCTGGATCATCCCCATCGTCGACACAGTCTCCACCGCGGTCGATCAACGCGTCCGCGTCGGCAACGTCAAGGCCGAATCGACTCTTACAAAGGACACCGTCCCCGTCAGTGTCGACGCCGTCTTCTTCTGGGTCGTCTGGGACGCCCAAAAATCCATCCTCGAAGTGGAGAACTTCGAAGAGGCGATCGGCATGGCCGCCCAAACCGCCCTCCGCGAATCCATCGGCCGCCACGAGCTCGCCCAAATGATCACCCAGCGCGAATCCATCGGCGAGGAGCTGCAAAAGACGTTGGACGAGAAGACCAACCCCTGGGGCATCACGGTCCAATCCGTGGAAGTCCGCGACGTCCAGATCCCCCAAGCCCTCGAAGACGCCATGTCCCGCGAAGCCCAGGCCGAACGCGAACGCCGCGCCCGCATCATCTTCGGCCAGGCCGAAACCGAAGCCGCCGAGAAGTTCGTCGCCGCGTCGAAATTCTATGAGGGTCACCCCATGGCCCTGCAACTCCGCGCCATGAACATGCTCTACGAAGCGATGAAGGAAAAGGGTGCCATGGTCGTCGTGCCCTCCACCGCGGTCGAATCCCTCGGCCTCGGCGGCCAACTCAGCCTCGCCAAATTGAACCAGATAAATCCTGGGTGACAGTCACCCCGGATTTGTCCGAGCCGCTCCACACAATGACCCGGGATCTGCGCCGGCCGCGCACTCCCGGGCATGAGAAACAAACCCCTGCTCCTGCTCCTTCTCGCCGCCGCCAGCCTGTCCGCCGCCCCGCTGACAGGCAGCGGCAGCGTCATGACACTACCGACCGACAACGGCCCCCTCTCTCCCGGCATCGCCCCCACCATCACGAACCTCTCCGGCGGATTCCAGGGCACCTGGAGCGCCCCAGCCGGCGCGGATTGGCTCGGCACCTTCAACGTCACCGGCACCTATCCCGCAAGCGGCGCCACCGGCACAACCAACTGGGATTTCACCACGCTCCCCAACGGCCTCCCCAGCGGCACCTACTTCCGCTTCGGCGACCTCGATAACGGCGAAACATTCACCCTCCGCGCCTACACCCTGGCCAACACCGCCATCACCTCCGACTGGCTCGACCAGGCCATCTTCATCTCCAGCCTCACGCCCTCCGAACTGACCGACCCCCTCAGCATGCCCGGCTGGAACGCCACCAGCGGCGTCTACACCTTCACCGGCAACTTCGCCAGCAGCAACCATACCGTTACCATCACCCTGCCCAGCAACACCCCCATCGGCTACCTCGAGCTCAGCAAACCGGATACCACGAACGGCTTCGGCCTGGCCGCGCCGGTTCCCGAACCGGCCACCTTCGCCATCACCGGCCTCGGGCTGATCGCCGCCGCGCTCGTAACCCGTCGCGGCTCCAGAACCCGTTAGCCGATCAGCGCCAACCGCAGGGCGGCCAGCACCACAACCAGCTCGGAGACCGCGACCGCGCCCATCAGCGCCGCCGACCGAAGGACAGCCGCCCACCACGCCCCGCCAGCCAGCCGCCGCATCGCCAGCACCAGGTAAACGATCTGCGCCACGATGCCCACCATCGGGTTGGCATGCGTCTTGTCCACCACGCCAGTCAGAATATACACAAAGCTGTAGTAGTGCAGCGCCCAGATCAAGTGGGCCCCATAATACGGCTGCACCTTCCGCATCAGAAGCATGCTGAACCAGGCAAAGGCGGCCAGCCCAAGATACTGCATAATCTTGAACAGCCGCTGGAACCGGGTCCGCAACGCGGCTGCTTCGTCTTCGGTCAATCCGCGATCAAGCACCACCGCGCCTTGCGCCACACCACCAGCCACGGACTGCACCTTCGGCCGCTGCCCGATCAAAATACTCGTGCGCGCCGCCGAGGGCGTCACAAACAGCCGCAACCCCAGCGGTCCGGCCGCCTCGGGCGCCAGAATCAGCGATAGTGCCGTGACAATCAGAAAGATCCGCAACGGCCGCATCCACCGTCCGTGCCGCCCTTCCCAATACTGCTGGGTCAGTAGCCCCGGCTGCAGAAGCAACGCACGAAAGCTCCGCCAGATCTTCCCGTCAAGGTGCGTGAACTCATGCCAGAAGTCATGCGCCAGATGGCCCACCTGCAGGTCGTGCGAACCAACCCGCTTCTCCCCGCAAGCCCCGCAATAGCGCCCCGAAACCGTAGCGCAACAACTCAGACACTCTGTCGCCCCGCTCTCCAGTCCCGAAGACATAGGGACAGCATAACAGGTGGCGGCAACGCGCAACCCGCGGCACAACTCGCCTTCTTCCTCGGCGCCCTCACGCTCGGATGCCCGTATCTGAGGGTCGTCATCGAAGAGTTCCGCCACCCCCCAGACCCAGCAGAAATTTCCTTTCGGCCGGACTTCATCGACGGCGACATCTCGACGTGGGAGCAACTCGCCATTGGCATCAATCTCCCCCCATGCTGGCTCGCCTGGATCGCAATCGCGATCGCCGCCCCGTTCCTGCCATCTCTGGCCGATTCAGGCCGAGTCTCCGAACTCGCCCAACACGCACTGCAAGCCGTCGCCATTCCAATTTTCTGGTACTGGCTCGGATCGCGCCTCGACCGCCGCACAGAGGCATGCCGCCGGCCCGCCACCTCGGCCCTCACCGCGCTTCGCGCCCTGGAGATCATCGCCTGGCTTCTGGCGATCACCGTCGCATCGTTCCTTCCGCTAAGCGCCCTCTCCGGTCACAACGCGGCAATGCCAATCCTGACGTGCTTCGCCGCGGCATGGCTCGCTATCGGCGCTCTCGCCCTCCGCAAATTGCAACTGCCTCCGGCCTGACTCCCATCGCCGACCATCTGCCCCATCGGCACCATTGAGGACGCTTCCTGCCCATTGCAGGAGTCTCTACCAACCCCACAGCCCACATCTACGCCAACTCCCCCGCCTGGCAGGCCGAACTTGCCGAGCGCGCACTCTTTGACCAAGCCCTGCTCGACGGCATCGAAGCCAAGTAATCCCCCCTACCGCCGAGGCTCACTCGTCAACTGAATCATCGCCTCCAACGCCCGCGCCCGCTGCACCTCATTCACAACCAAATACCGATGCTTCCCCGCCGCATCAACGGTGAACGGCGTATGCCCCAACTCATCCACCCCAATCCGCCCAGCCGGCGACAGTGAAAAATACCCCCGCTCCGGCCGGATCGCATACAGCACCGCCGTCGGATCCCACGTCGCCCGGTCATACGGCATTTTCTTATACGCGCGATACGAATCCACCACCGGATGGTGCGCCACCCAGCCAAATTCCTTCTCAATGCTCGCCGCCGGAAACTGCATCGACAACCCCACCTCAAACCCGCTCGCCACAATCGGCGACGGCCACTCGGCAAACAATTTCTTCGCCGCCGGAATGTCGATCTTAATGTTGTATTCCGGCTGATTCTTCGGAAACGCCCCGCCCATCAAGCTCAATAAACGAACCTTCCGCCGCGCCAACTCCCGCCCCTCGGCCGTCTCCAACAGCCGCGCCAGATTCGTACTGAAACCCACCTGAATAATCACCACAGACTGATCCGGCTGCGCCGCCAATACCCGTGTCAACAATGCCACCGCCTCCGGAGCCTCCGCGCCGCTCGCAATCCGCCGCGGATACACCGGCCGCCCATCGGCATGCTGCATCCCCAGCGGCACGCTCAACATCGGCGCCGCCTCCGGCGTCTTGCCCTCCCGCACCATCCCCACCGGAATCCCGCCCCGGCCGTAAAACACATTCATCGCGTCCACAAACGCCGCCGCCTCCGGATGCGCCTTCGTCACCGTCACCGCCAGCAACTCCGCCTCCCCGCGGCTCACAAATGAGTGCAACATCGCCAGCGCCACCGCGTCGTCAATGTCGTTCCCCATGTCCGTATCGAAAATCACCCGCACCGGAGCCGCCGCCAGGCTCAACCCAATGACAACTAAAAAATAGAGAATTCGCACGCCCACAGTCTATCCCAGAGTTTTCCTAGAATCGCCTCTCACTTTTCCGTATCCCGTCGATACGTTCACATAGGAGGAATCCGAATGGCATCTATCAGCAGCGTCATCAACGCGAGTTCGATCTACGCATATGAGGCGCAGCAGGCAAAGACCCCACAAAAACCGACACAGCCATATAACCCTACCGACACTGTCGAACTCAGCAAGGCCGCCCTTGCGGCACTCACCTCCGGTGACAACGACAACGACGGCGACAAACAGTAAATCCAACCCCAAAACGCCAACGGCCTCCCCTGGACAGGGAGGCCGTTGCCATTCATCGAACAGAAACTAGAACGTTGCGCGAATCTCGGCGCCCGCTTCCAGGCCGCTCGCGATCACGGCATGCGTATCGTTCCGCAAACCCGTCTTCACTTCTTTCTTCGTAAAGCCCTGCGCCGTCTTCACGTGCACGAAGCTCTTGCCTTCTTCGTCCACCACCGCGCCCAACGGCACGATGACGGCCTTCTCTTCGGAGCTCTCCAGCAGCACATCCGCCGAACCGGAAAGATCCGGAATCAGCCGGTGTTCCACCGTGTCGAAGGCAATCCGGACCGGCACGTTGCGGATGAAGAAGTTCTGCCGCATACCACCAGCGGCAATAGCGCCGATGCTGAAGATGTGACCCTTCAGCGTCAGTCCTTGAAACGCGTCCAACTTCATTTCCGCCGGCATGCCCAAACGGAACCGGTCGCTCTCGGCCTGATTAATCTTGGCTTCCAGCATCATGCTCGACGGATTGACGACTTTCATGAACGGCTGACCAGGCGAAACGTTGTCGCCGACTTCGATCTGCCGCATCGAACTGCCGCCCCACATCGATTGATAGACCACCAGCCCGTCGATCGGCGAATGGATCGAAAACCGCTTAATATCGTTGGCGTGACGGCCCAGATGCCGTTTGTGGCGCTCCAGGGTCAATTCAAGAATCCGCAATTCGGCCGCCTGCCGCTTCCGCGTGTTCTCGATATCAGACTGCAACTGTTTGTAGCGCGCATCGGCTTCTTCGGAGTTCAACTGCAGCAACATTCGTTCCACTTCCGTCCGAACTTCCGCGGCTTTCGCGTCCAAACGGGCCTTTTCCAGGTCCGACTTGGCCACCGCCACCGTCAACTGCATGTTCTTCCAGTCGATTTCCAACTCGGCCTTGCGCTTGCGCACATCGGCCTCGGCGGTCTCTACCGTGTCTTTCACGTCATCAATATGGTCCTGCAGCGACTGCCCGTCAATCGACGCCAGCAAATCGCCCTTTTTGATCATCGTGCCCGACGGCGCCAGTTTCAGAAGGACCAGCGGCCGGTTGCCTTCCGGACCCTGAATGCGAGGAGCGATAACGTTTGCGTACTCCCGAGCCGCCGAAGCTCCCGCCAGCCGCGCCCGCACTTCTAATTTGCCCTGAACCGATTTTACCGTCGGAATCGAGGCGATCGAACTCTGCGCGTTCTTTTCCGCGATGGAGCGCTTGTAACCAAATTCGTAGCCTGCCCACGCGCCGCCCGCAATGAGCGCAGCCAGCAGCCAGCCCTTCCAGGCGCCGCCCTGCTTTGGCGTGGGCGGTAAGGCGACCGGCGCCAGTTTATCTGGTTGTTCAACTGGCGATGGTGCTGGATTAGTGAATGCCGACATGAATAGCCTCGCGAAGAAAGTCTACGCCTTGGTTGCATAGGCGCAGTGGGGCCGGGGAAGGTTACGCAATTATTATACGAGTAGATGAGCGATTGCGGCGGATCGATGAAAAAAGAGAACCATAAAGAAAATTGAGGTTGCGCCCGATGTAGTAAGTGGTGCTGTGTAAGAACGCAGGAAGCGTACCGCACGGCAAAAGGCGCCCATGCACTGCAAACTGTTGAAAAATAAAGCGCGAAGGATCGCGGAGTCACTCCTCAGCCTCGCCATTACATCGGGACTGGTCATGGCGGCGGAGAGTCCGGATATCCGGATCTCCGCCCCTTCTCTCGGCTGGATCCTAGCCGCCGATGGATCGCAGGCTATTGAAATCACAGGGGTTACGGAAAGCCCACGCGCCGGACGCGCCGTCGCGCTCGCTGGTGTCGCCCGTCGCGCCTGGGCCTCGCCCGACGCCACGGTGACGGTATTGCAAACCGGCACGGGCCTCGAAATTCTGCGTGGCAGCGTGCCCGCCGAAGGTCTCTTCGAATTGCCCACCGGCTCGGTCGCCACCGTCGCCTGGGATCGCGCCTCAGCCGGGTTCGCCGTCTGCTGGGATACAAATTGTGAGGCACGCGGTGCCAATGGCGCCATGCGCGCCCGCTGGGAAGTCGCCGCCGGAGCCCGCCTCTTGGCCTATTCGGCCGACAACGGAATGGTACTCGCCACCAGCGAAAGCGCCGAATGGCGCCGCGAAAGCTCGGTGATCACGCTCGACGCCATTCCCGCCGCGGCCGCCTTCCGCCCCGGAACTTCGGAACTCTGGCTGCTCGACGCTGCTGGTCAGCTCACGGGGATCGATCCGCAACGCCGCCCCATTGGCAACGCCGAACTCGTCCCCAACGCGCTCGGCCTCGTCGCCTCGCTCGATGGAAAATCCTTCTTCGCCGCCAATGCCGAAGGCGCCGCCGCCGCCACCAACCTCGAAACGCTGCAAACCGAAAAATTCAATTTGGAAGACTCCGTCGAAGGCCTCTGGCCCGCCGCCGGCCGTTTTACCGTCCGCCTGCATGACTCCGCCAAACGCGCCATCGCCATCTGGAATGGCGACTCCGGCATCACCGGCTGGGTTCCGGCTCTGAACAGTGAGGTGCGCCAGTGAATCGTCTCCTTCCCCTCTTCCTTCTGACTGGTCTTTTTGTCAGCGACCTCAGCGCCCAGGCCATTCGCCGCCTGCCCGGCTTCCAGAAGAACTTCATCCCCGCCAATGACGATGGCTCCAGCGCCCGTGTCGCGCTGCCCTTCACCATCAATTTCTTTGGTCGTCTGCGCAACAGCGGCTACGTAAACAACAACGGCAACATCACCTTCGACGCCGCCCTGGCGACGTTCACCCCTTTCGGCCTTGAAAACACGCAGCGCGAGATCATCGCCGCCTTCTTTGCCGACGTCGACACCCGCAATGACGCCTCGTCGCTCGTCTACTACGGGGAGGATGTCGTCGACGGCCGCAAGGCCTTCGGCATCAACTACTTCACCGTTGGCTACTTCGCCAGCCACGCCGACAAACTCAATACCTTCCAGATCGTCCTCATCGATCGGTCCGACTCCGGCTCCGGCAACTTCGACGTCGAATTCAACTATGAGCGCATTCAGTGGGAAACCGGTGACGCCAGCGGTGGCACCGCCGGCCTCGGCGGCACCCCCGTCGTCGTCGGCTGGTCGAACGGTTCCGGTGCCCCTGGCACATCGTTCGAACTGCCCGGCTCCCTGATCAGCGGCCAGTTTCTGGACAACGGCCCCCGCGCGCTCACCCGCCGCCGCCTGAACAGTCCCGTGCTTGGCCGCTATCTGTTCCGCGCCCGCAACGGCCAACTCAGCCCCGGCCTCGCCATCACCAGCGGCAACATTCTGCCCAAAGGCGTCGTCGGCATCCCCTACACCTATCCGCTCACCGCGGAAGGCGGCACCAACCCCTATCGGTGGACCCTCACCCCGGACCCCGGCGTCTCGTTCCCGGGCGTCACGCTCACCGCCGCCGGCGCGCTGTCCGGAACCCCCACCGCCCGCGGCAGCTTCGACGCCACCGTTTCGGTCACCAGCAGAGTGGACGGCGCCGACGAAACCGTCTCCCAGCGCGTCACCCTCGAAGTCGACGCCCCGTCCCTCTTTGTCGATACCCGTTCCTGCCCGCTCCCCGATGGCCTCGCCGGCACGCCATACCAGCAGACCCTCCGCGCCACCGGCGGCGTCGGTCCGTTCCTCTGGTCCTGGGGCCAGGATGGCATCTCGCCCGTCCCCGGTCTGACGCTCGCCGAAAACGGCGCCGTCACCGGCACCCCCACCCGCCCCGGCACCTATAGCTTCCTGCTCCGTGTCGCCGGCCCGGCCTCCTCCGAAGCCCAGCCCGGCGCCCGCCAGTGCACCATCAATATCCGCCAGACCACGGTCGTCCCCACCATCCAGTCCTGCCCCGAAGAGTTCGGCACCGCCGGCGTCCCCTATGAAGGCGCGGCGCTCGTCTCCGGTGGCGCGGCCCCGTGGCGCTGGCTGGCGCTCGGTGCCCTGCCCAACGGCATCGGTCTCTCGCCCGAAGGCAAACTCACCGGCATCCCTGGCTCCCCCGGCGTGTACCCATTCGCGATCATGGCCACCGACCAGGCCGGCCGGTCTATCCAGTCCAACTGCAAACTCACCATCGGCAGCCAGGCTCTCAATATCCAAACCGCCTGCCCGCTCCCCTCGGTCACCACCGGCGAACCGTTCAGCGCCACCCTCACCACCACCGGCGGCGAGGGTCCGTACCTCTGGACCGCCTCCGGCACCCTGCCCTCCGGAATCACTTTGCAGCCCAACGGACGGCTCGCGGGCACGCCAAACGACGCTGGAATTGCACGTTTTCTGCTCGTTGTGCGCGATAAAAACGGTCTTTCCGGTGCAAAAAACTGCACATTTAGCGTCACTCGCGCGGCACTTTCCATCAGCGCCTGCCCCCTGCCGGATGCCAAACTGGGCCAGCCCTACGCCCAACCGCTCGGCACCGTAGGCGGCCAGGATCCGCTCCGCTGGTCCGCCGAAACCGCTCTCCCCAAAGGACTTAGCATCTATTCCGATGGCCGTCTGGCGGGCACCCCGACGGTTCCCGGCGACGCCTCCTTCCGCCTCCGCGTCTCCGATGGCGCCGGCAACACAACCGTCCAGGATTGCCGCCTCTTCATTCGCCCGGAACTCCTTCAGATTCAACGGCCTTGCCCGATTTCCGACGCCCAGGTCGGCAGCTTCTACCGCGAATATACGCTCGCCGAAGGCGGCATCCCGCCGTACAAATGGCGCGCCGAAGGCCGCCTGCCGAACGGCATCACGCTCGGCGAAGACGGTCGCTTCACCGGCACCGCCACCACCGCCGGAGAGTATCCGTTCACGCTGATTCTAGAGGACTTCCGCCGCGCAGAAAACCGCCAGTCGTGCACCATCACCGCGAAGATCCCGTCCATTCCGGACCTCCGCGTAGTCCTCGGCGCCGGCACCACCAACATCCCGGTCGACATCACGCTCGCCAAAACCTACTCGCTCCCCATCTCCGGGGACCTCGTGCTCACTTCAAC
>CANIFK010000095.1 GCA_947466555.1 Acidobacteriota bacterium
ACCGACACCTCCACATCCTCCAGCCAGTAATGATCCGGCCCCGGCGCCACCAGCGTCTCAAAGTTCAACGCGTGCAGCCCCCCATCCGGCGAAATCAAAACCCGCCGCCCCTGCACCTGCCCCAACACCGGACTCACCAGCATCTCGAATAACTGCCGCGCCTCCTGCCCGCCTTCGCTCAACGGGTTCCGCGCCCGCAGCAAAAACTGGTTGTGCCGCTCAACAAGGTCCTGAATCTCCTTCGCCCCCGGCAGCTTCACATACACCGGCGCGCCCTTCGGACCCACCGCCCACAGGTGCGACGCCGGCTCGTCCAGCCAGTAGAACAACACCGTTACCCCCGCCCGCGCCTGCCGCCGAACGGCCTTGTCCTGCATCGTCCGCGCCCGGCTCCGTGCCGCCACGCGCAAGGCGTCCAACGGCCGGTTCTGTCGCAGATAAAACTGCAACGCCGCCCGATACACTTCAATCCGCCCCGACAAATACGAGATCCTGTCCTCCGCCGCGGTCAGCGTCAACTGCGCCTCTTCCACCAGCCGCATCGCCCGTTCGAACTCCGCCTCCGCCAGCCCCGTTTTCCCCTGCCCTGCGAGCAGTTGCGCCAACTCCACCCGCGCTGTCCAACGCACCTGACCTGGCGCCGCGCCGTCGCCCACCAATCGTCGCAACACAGGCTCCGCCCCCGCCGCGTCCCCCTGCGCCATCCGGATCCGCGCGTCGTTCAACTGCCCCACCTGCTCCATATCCGGCTGCTTCAACTTCTGCGCCAACGCCAGCGCGTCGCCGTTCCAACGCGCCGAATCAAACCACTTCCCACGCCGGTAGGTCACCATCGAAAGCCCCAACATCGTCGCCACCCGCTGGCTAGCATCGATATTGCTCCCGCTCTTGGCCGCCGCCAGCGATTTTTCGAAGTGTTGCTCCGCCCCCGCCAAATCATCCAGCGCCATCAGCGTCCGTGCCTGGTTATTCTCGTTCACAACTCGTTCCCGGTCGTGTACCGGCTGGAACCGCCGCAGCGTGTCCAACGCCCGCTCGTAATCCCCCAGCTCCAACTGCTGCCACCCCAGATTGTCCAGCGCGCGCCGCTTTACGTGCGTTCCCCTTTCCCCCAGCGTCGATGCCACCCGCAACGCGCTCTCCGTGTACCCGGTCGCCTCATCGAAGCGCTCCGAACTCGCACAAAGGTTTCCTAAAGAAGAAAGCGCCTGCGCCTCCAACAACCCGTCCCGCGACGCCCGTCCCGCCTGTAAAGCCGCCCGCAACGCCGCTTCCGCCGCGTCCATCTGGACCATCGCCCGCAAGCAGGTTCCCCGGCGCAACTGTACCTTCCCAGCCTCCGCGCTCAACTGCGGCGACTCGGCCAGCACCGCGTCCATAATCGCCATCCCCGCCTGCCGTTCCTCGGCTGTCCGTGCCATCCGGCACCGGCTGAACCCCAACGTCCGCCGCCTCTGCCGGTCCAACACCGGGTCCGCGCCCGCCCCCAAAGGCTCCGACAGCATGGCAATACCCGCCGCCCCGTCTGGTCGCTGTGCCAGCATCTCCGCCCGCATCAACCGGAATTGGTCCCGCAGCGGCCGCGACGCCTTCATCTCCACCAGCAGTTCGTCGCTCGGAATCAGCGCCAGCGCCTGGTCAAATCGCTCGTCATCGACCGCCGCCTGGGCCTTGGCAAATATCTCTTCGGCCGTCTGCGATGGCTTCGAACACCCGCCACACAGCATCGCTAGAGCCAACAGCCCCAGCCACCCCGTCCCTCCACCCGCAATCCGCTTTGCGATCCTCCGAATGCCAGTGCGATTGCCGTCCTGGCTCTCGTAAAGCAGATCGAAATCGCGGAATGGAGGGACCACCCGCCTCAGCATTAATTCGGCGGTTCCCAGTGACCGTTGCCGGCCCCGTCGCCCAAACTCAACGATCCTTCGGTGTCGCATCCCAACTCCACCCGCAGCATCGTCAACCGTCGCGCATAACGCGAAATGCGGTATTCACCCAGATACAACGTCGCGAAATCCTTGATTCGCATCCCGTTGGCTTCCGGATACAACGTCGCCTTCACATCGCCGATCGGCGTGACACATCCGCCCATCTCTTTGGCCGTGCACGGCGCACCCAATGTCCCCGGCTCAATGATCAGCCCTTTTAGGGCGCCTTCCACATACGCATACTCCAGGCCCGTATAGGTCGGATACTTGGCGAAGGTCTCCACCGCCGAACGCAGCGGCAACTCTTTGCCATAGATAGTCAGGCCCTCAATCAGGGAGCCCGCCGGAGTTACCAGCGTCTCGCGCCCCGCCGGGTCCGGTTGGCTCACCAGATGGACTACCATCCGGCTCACTTTCAGGACGTCCATCAGGTTGACGTCTTCCAGAGACACAGTCATCTCCGTCTGTTTCCCGTCCCCCTGCACGGTCGTCGTCGCCGTGCGAACGGACAACACGCCCGGGATCCCGAAGTTATCGGTAGAGGCCGTGCCATACCCGCCGCTTGGCGACAGCGACGCCATTGCCTGCGTCGGAATCGCCAGATACGTCGGACTCGTCAAAAAACCGCCAAACGCAGAACCGTTGGCGGCGAAGGAGTAATACCGTTTTCGCTCAGACATAAATTCTTGTTAGGGAAGTGCCAGTTCGAATGGTAACGCGGCAATCTCCCTTTGTGTAGTCGAGTTTTGTACCCGCAGCGTGTAAATACCGGAACGCAATCCATTCACAGGCACCATAACCTGAATATCATTGGTGTCCTGCGGCGCTCTCCCGGCAAACTGCTGTACGGTATGCCCATCGGCATTCTCCAGCAAAAAGGTGAACTGCGTCACCGTCGTGTCGGTGTAGTTAAACAACAACGCCACACGTTTCTGTTCCGGACCAACTTGAATCTTTCGCGGCGCTCCGCCAGCCGCGCGCGTCGCGGTGACAAAGTAGCTCCCCGTTACTTCCGGCGGCACGCCAACGGGGGAACCCTGCCATACCAACGCCGCCGCCATCACCGCGCACGCCCCCGCCAATGCGGGCTTGGGGACAAACGTCAGCCATCGTTCCCACCACGGCGTCGTGGTCGCAATGACAGTCGGCTTTGCCGCTTCCTCTGCCTTCAGCTCCATCAACGGCCGCCTGGCGTTGTCCAGGAATTTTGTCGCCGCTACGACCTCTTCGGCGCACACCGCGCAGGAGAAGTAATGTTCCTCGAACGCATCTCGTTCCGGGTCGGCCATCTCTCCCAGGAGGTAGCGTTCCAGCAGTTTAGCGTTCTTGGCGTTTTGGTGGTCCATAGGTGGGTTACTTCGCAATCACTTGCATATATTTGTCTTTAAACGTCAACCTGGCCCGATGCAACAGGACACGCAGGTACTCCCGGTCGACTCCCTGCTCGCGGCAAACCTGCTCCCGCTTTTTATCGTCAAAATAGATGGCTCGTAATAATAGTTGCTCTCGTTGCGGAAGCGTTTCAAGAACATGACGAACTGCTGTCGAAGATTCGTGACTCAGCATCTCCGTCTCCACGTCCGCCGAGTCGTCCCGCCGGTCGAAGGACTCCTCCATCGGCGACGGATCCCGCTCCCCGGCCCGCCGGAATTCCAGAACCACGTTGTCGCAAATCGAGTTGACGAGCGGCCCGAGCCGCTCCGGTTGCCGTATTCCGTCCGGTCGCCGAATCAACCGGAATGTACGCAGGAAAACCTCCTGCCGGATCTCTTCCACAAGGTATGCGGAACGCACGCGTGCCCGCAGTTTAATCCCTAGCAACTCTCCAAAATAGGCGACAAAATGACGTTCCGTGTCCGAGTCGCCCGCGGATAGCCGCTGCACATACGCCAAGTCGAAAGTGACGAATTGCATAAGGCCTCTTGCCCCACTTTTCTCCAGTGAAACCAATAATAGCAGCCGGCCCTGGACGGCGGAGTATGCCAATACAGACCTTCCAGGGCCGGGCCTCCGGTTACTGAATACTTATGTAGTGCAGGTCCCTGGAAAATCGTTTCACGGATCACGAAATTATTTTTGGCGGGTGAATTCCAGCACCTTGGCGCCCTCCAAACGGAGCGTCCCGCCGGTCAGCGAAATCTTCCAGGCGCCGCGCAGCGCATCGAAGAAAGCGTCCTCGGCCGCCATCGCCTCCGGCGATGCGGCCATCTTCGTCGCCGCGATCTCGCCCTTCCAGGTGATGCCGCCCTTGCCATCGATTTCGGCCGCCGTCGAGTACCGGTTCACCCCGCCCGTCCCGCTCACCACGCCCCCCTCCTGGAACTGGATCGTCGGGCGCCGGCCGGCCGTTTGACCGGAAAATTCAAACGGTTGACCAAGAAGCGAGCTCCACGAAAGTGTCGAATTCGGCACCGAAAGTACACTTTTTTGCACGTTTTTGGGGGCGCAAGAGGCCAAAAACAGCACGAAAAAAACGGTGAGGAGACGCATGGCTCCAGAGTACGCGATACTGGAGAGGAAAGCAGCACCCCATGGACGCCATCCGTCTTCAACGCGTATCCGAGCAGGTCCGCGAAGAGTTAACTGAACTGATCGAGTATGAAATGAGCGACCCCCGAGTCGAAGGGGTCACCGTGACCGATGTCCACATCGCGCCCGACGGCCGCAAGGCAAGGGTAATGGTTGCATTGACTTCCGGGGAATCGGAGCGGGAAGCGGCGATGGCCGCGCTCGAAAACGCCCGCGCCTACCTCCGGACCCAGGTGGCCCACCGCCTGGCGCTCCACCGGACTCCCGATCTCCAGTTCGAGCTGGACGCGGTGGTTAACCCCGTTCATATGAACAAGATCATGAAGCGCATCCGGAAGCTCCGCCCCCAGGACTAGCTATTTCGCCAAGTAAACGGTCAGTTTGGACCGAGGGGACTGGGATTTGGCGATCAGACGAACGGCGTTGACGTGGCGGCCGTTGGCGAAATCGAGCAGCAGGAACGTGCCGCGCTCGACGTCGCCGTTGTTGAAATCGACGACTTGTACCTGACCGTTGTCGAAGTGGACTTCGGCGAAATCGAGGTGGGAGCGGCCTTCGATGTTGAGGTAGAGCGCGTTGCCGCGATGGTTGACGTTTAGGGTGGTATCGACCCAGTCTTCGCGGCGGGTGATGACCTCGCTGTCTTCCCAGAGCAGGCGGTCGCGAGCGGGGAGGGTGACGACGCGACGAGTCCAGACAACCGGGGCGGCGTAGACGATTGGCGCGCGAACGACCACCGGGGCCGGGCGGGAGCGGACGATGACGGTGCGTCCGGGGCGGGCCAAGGGGTGGCCCGCGCCGACGCGGATGCCGACGCGGACGTCAGCGAGAAGGGGAAGGGCCAGCAGCAGGCTGGCGGTCAACAACTTGTTCATGGTGCCTCCTATGTACACTGATTAACTCGTGAACGGAGGCAAAGTTGTATCAGTACGCTTCTTCCATGAAATGGTAGGCGATCATGTGGCACATGGCCATGTGAGCGTCTTCGATACGGCCCATGTGCTGGTTGGGGATGTGGAGATTGAGCTGGGCGAGGGGGGCGAGTTTGCCGCCGTCGCGACCGGTCATGGCGATGGTTTTGCAGCCGAGGGCGGTGGCGGTTTCGATGCCCTTGAGGACGTTGGGCGAGTTGCCGGAGCCGCTGATGGTGAGGAAGACGTCGCCGGGCTGGGCGAAGTTCTTGAGCTGTTCGGAGAAGACGATGTCGTAGCCGACGTCGTTGGAGTAGGCAGTGAGGGTGGGGAGATTGTCGTTGAGGCTGAGGATGCGGAACTTCTTGTCGCGGCCGAAGCTGGCGCCTTTGAGGACGTCGCAGACGAAGTGCGAGGCCGAGCCGGCGCTGCCGCCGTTGCCGCAAACGAAGATGGTGCGGCCGTTGTCACGGGCTTCGGAGAAGAGGGCGACGGCCTTGCGGACGCCTTCGATGTCAATGCCGCGGATGGTTTCGGCTAAATCCTGCTGATACTTCGCAATAGAATCCATTTTCCTTATTTTAACCTCTTTGACCCCGGATTGCGGTTGATCGCGCACTGGTTGGCAAATGCCGAAATATTCGTTTACGCTTGCCGCGGCTTGTTTTCTTTGGTCCGCCCTTCCCGCCACCGCCCAGATTGAAGTCAGTACCGGTAGCGCCACGATCCGGACCTATTTTAATGGCCAGCTGGTGCCGGGGCCGTGCAACATCATTTACTCGTCGGCCGCCGGCACGGTTCCGTGTCATGGTTCGTACTCAAGCATTGAGGCCGGAACGTACACGTTGGAGAGCTTCGATTTCCCGATTCCCCCAGTGCAATTCACGGTGACACAGGGGCAGAACACGAATGTCAGTGTTGAGGTGGGCGGGGTGTTCGGGGTGATTACGGGGACCGTGGTTGATAACGGTCAGGCGCCGAACCCGCCTGTCTCCGTGATCCCTAGTCCGACTCCAGGGTATTCGGTGACCACCAACACCGGGCGGTTTCGGTTTCTGGCTGTTCCCGGTGCTGGCACGGCGCGGGTGCAGAATCAGTCGGATGGAAACATCATGGCGAACTTTTCATTCAGCGCGGTGGCCGGCACCGAGTTGGATATCGGGAACATCGCAATCGCCACGATTGCAAAAGGCAATGTCACGGTCCGGACACTGTTCAACGGCCAGCCGATCGGCCTGTGCAACATCACGTACACCTCGGATGCGGGTGCGTTTTCGTGTAATGGTTTTTCCGCGGACATCCCGGCGGGGACGTACACGTTGACGAGTCCCTCGTATCCGATTCCCGCTGTGCCCTTCACTGTGACAGCTGGGCAGACCACGAATGTCAATGTCGAGGTGGGGGGAGTACTCGGGGTGATTACCGGCACGGTATCGATCGATGGTCAGACACCGAACCCGCCTGTCTACGTGATCCCTAGCCCGACTCCGGGGTATTCGGTGACCACCAACACCGGGCGGTTCCGGTTTCTGGCTGAGCCCGGGGCCGGCACGGCTCGTGTGCAGGATCAGTCGAATGGAAACATCCTGGCGAACATTTCATTCAACGCGGTGGCCGGCACCGAGTTGGATATCGGGAACATCGCAATTACGACCATTGCAAAAGGCAATGCCACGATCCGGACCGTCTTCAACGGTCAGCCGATCAGCCTTTGCAACATAACGTACGAGTCGGCGGCGGGGACAGTTCCGTGTAATGGCTCGTACGTGGACATTCCGGCCGGGACGTATACGTTGACGAGTCCCTCGTATCCGGTTCCCGCCGTGTCCTTCACGGTGACAGCGGGGCAGACCACGAATGTCAATGTCGAGGTGGGGGGCGTGTTCGGGGTGATTACGGGCACGGTCCTAATCAACGGTCAGGTGCCGAGCCCGCCTGCCTACGTAATCCCTAGCCCGACTTCGGGGTATTCGTTGACCGATAACACCGGGCGGTTTCGGTTTCTGGCTGTTCCCGGTCCCGGGACGGGGCGCGTCCAGGACCAGCAGGGTGGAACCTTCATTGCGAATTTCACGTTCAACGCTGTTGTGGGACAGGTGCGGGATCTCGGCAATATCGGCTCCACGACACTCAATGGCGCCATTGTCGGCAGGTCCGGTCCGATCAACAACAAGACGTGGATCATTCGCCTCTCCAACACGGGTTCCAACACTGCCAACGGGACTCTGCTCACGGGGTTGGCCCTGGTTCAGACTTTTGGTCCGGCGTGTCCGGCCCCCACCATACTGTCCAGTTTTCCGGTTAGTGCGGGGCTGCTGGTCCCGGGGGCCAGCGCGGATGTGCTTGTGAATATCAACTTTGGCTCCTGTGTGGCGAACGCACGCTTTACCGCGACGCTCTTCTACTCAGCCAATGGCGGTTCGGTGACTGACTCAAAGCCCTACACCCTGCAGCAGCCGTAGCGGCCGAGCTTGTTCCCGTTGCCCGCGGTTGTCGAATTTTGGCAACCGGGCGGCGGCGGGAGCGTCTGATGGTCATGCGTTGGGTGTTTTTGTTAACGGGACTGATCGTGTGCGCGCAGGATCCGCGCGCGTTGATTGAAAAGAGCTTGCAGCGGGACCAGCGGGACGATGAGTTGGCGCGGCAGTATGCGTACTTGGAGACTTCGGCCGAGCAGGAATGGAATGGCGGCCAGCGGACCAAGACGAAAACGGAAACTCATGAAATCATGAGCCTTTACGGGCAGCCGTACCGGCGATTGGTGGCGAAGGATGGCAAGCCGCTGACGGCGTCCGAGGCGCGGAAAGAGCAGGAAAAGATCGATAAGCTGGCGGCGGAGCGGTCTCGGGAGACGCCGGCGCAGACCGAACGGCGGTTGGCGAAGTATGCCGAGGAGCGGCGGAAACAGCGGGCGTTTTTGTCGGCGATTCCGCGGGCGTATACGTTTCAGATGGCTGGGGAGGCGACGGTTGGCGGGCGGGCGGCGTGGGTGATCGACGCGACCCCGAATGGCAGCTTTCAGGCGCGAGAGGCGCGGGAGAAGATCTTAACCAAATTCAAAGGGCGGTTTTATGTGGCGAAGCAGGATGCCACCCTTTTGAAGCTGGAGGCGGAGGCCATGGATACGGTGTCGTTCGGGCTGGTGCTGGCGCGGTTGGACAAGGGTGCGCGGTTCTCATTGGAGAAGACGCGGGTGAATGACGAGTTATGGATGCCGTTGAAAATCAAAGTGGATTTCGAGGCGCGGCTGGCGTTGTTGAAGAAACTCAGGGTGGATGTACAGATTGATTACGGGAATTTCCGGAAATTCCAGACGGAGTCTAGGATTTTGAGTGTGAGTACCCCCTAAAGGGAGGGATATTCTTGTACCCGGACTAGGGGTTGCGTACTATAAGTAATCGAAGACCATATTCCGATAGATGGATAGGTCGACGTTCGGGAATGAGTAATGCAGCCATAGTCGCCGACGGTCAGCGCGTTCAAGCGCCGGGCCGGGCTCTCGCCAAGGTTGTTACCTGGCGGGCAGAGCGGATAGCGGATCCGGTGGAACGGCTGGGATATTTGCGTTCGTCCGCGGCGTTTTGGGGGCGGAAGCCGGTGCGGAGTGCGCTGGCGGATGCGCGGTTGCACCGGGTGAGCGCGTTTTTGGCGTTTGCGATGCTGTTGCCGGTGCCGATGATCACCGATGGGGCGGCGCCGAGGCGAACGGTGCAGGCGGCGTCCAAGGCGGACGCGTTTGCCAATGTCTGGACTGTGGACGATGCGCAGGATCACACGTTGTACAGCAACGGGTTGCGGGTGGAAAAGAAGTTCCAGGCCGCGCCTCGGGCGGCGATGAAGTTCCAGCGCTGGCGGATTGATACCGGTGCGCGGGAAGAGAGTCCGGGCCCGTATGGGATTGTTTTCCACACGACGGAGTCCGACACGGCGGTTTACGAGGAATCGAATAACCGGCGGCTGCGGCGGGCGGCGGAGGGGACGGCTGGGTTTGTCCAGAGCCAGCGGGCGTACCACTTCGTGATCGATAAGTTTGGGCGGGTGTTCCGGACGGTTCCGGAGAATGAGCCGGCGAACCACGCGGGGGCTTCGGTGTGGGCGGATGAGAAGTACTTCTTCGTCAACATGAACCACAGTTTTTTGGGCGTCAGTTTTGACGGGCAGTCGCGGGGGCCGGACGGGCGGCCGAGCGTCACGGAGCCTCAGATTCAAAGTGCCCGGTTGTTGACCGAGGTTTTGCGGTCGCGGTACCGGATTCCGGCGTCGAATTGCGTGACGCACGCGCAGGTTTCGGTGAACACGTCGAACATGGGTGTGGGGTACCACACGGACTGGGCGGCGGGGTTCCCGTTCGCGCGGTTGGGGTTGCCGGTGAATTATTTGACGCCGTTGCCCGCGATTACGCAGTTTGGGTTTGGGTTCGAGGATTACTATTCGAACCTGGCGGCGGATGAGTTGCAGGACGGCATTAGTGCAGGTGAGACGATTTTGCGGCAGGATGCCATGCGGCGAGGGTTATCGACAGCCGCATATCGGAAATTTTTGGCGAAGCGGTTCCGGGACGTGGAAGATCCGCACCGGTATATTGCATTTTCCGAACCGGAAACAAGGAGCTCGAATCAATGACTTTTCGCTATTCCGATGGGTCCACCCCTGTTGGTCTGGACGTCGGGACCAGCCGCATTGTGGCGGCGTGGCCGAGTGAGTCGGACTACATTTACCGGAGCGAGTTGAACTCGTTTGTAACGCTGCCGGGATCGAAGTTCACCGAGGGTGTGCTGCGGAAAGAGAACGTGCCGCATACGGTTCGGTTGAACGAGATTCTGGTGCAGGGGAACGAGAGCGAGCGGTTTGCGGACCTGCTGGGGGCGGAGAGCCGGCGGCCGATGGCGCGCGGGTTTTTGAATCCGGATGAGCCGGAGAGCCTGTCGATGATGCAGGAGTTGTTGCGGTCGTTGCTGGGTACGGCGAAGCACGCGCGGCAGAAGCTGTTTTTCAGCGTGCCGGCGGCTCCGGCGGGGGCGGCGGATACGGCCACCTTCCACGAGGCGTCGTTGCGGCAGATGCTGACGGAGTTGGGCTACGACGCCAAGTCGGTGAGCGAGGGGCTGGCGGTGGTTTATAGCGAGCTGGAGGGGTCGAATTACACGGGGATCGGGATTAGTGTGGGCGGCGGTCTTTGCAATGTCTGCATGTCGTATCTGGCGGTGCCGGTGATTTCGTTCAGCGTGCCGAAGGCGGGCGATTACATTGACGCCAGCGCGGCGTCGGTGACCAACGAGATGGCGACCCGGATGCGATTGGTGAAGGAAAATAACTTCGTTTTCGGCGGGGTGCAGCAGGAGAAGGCGCACCAGGTGATTTCGGTTTACTACGACGATTTGATCAACTCGCTGGTGGCTTCGATGAAGGAAGTGTTTACGAAATCGAAGAGTTTGCCGCGATTGGGCCGGCCGATTCCGATGGTGTTGAGCGGTGGGAGTACGATGCCGCCGGGGTTCCGGGACCGGTTTGAGCAGGCGGTGCGGGCGGCGGAGTTCCCGGTGCCGGTGTCGGAGATCCGGTTGGCGGGGGATCCGCTGACGGCCACGGCGAAGGGCGCTCTTATTGCGGCTTTGAGCGAGATGTAGTTATTCGATGGAACTGGCCGTCGGTGAGGTGGAAATAGTAGACGCCGCACTGTGAACGGGCAGTGCGGCAGGCGTTGCGAAGGACCATGAGTCGGCTATCGGGCTGGAAGTCGATTTCGCGGTCGGTCAATGGGTCCATTTCGACGACGAAGCCATTGTTTGGGCCGGGCATGGGGGATCCGTGGACCGTGCCTGTTTTGGCGTCGACGACGGCCATCATCAGGCAGTCTGAGCCGCAGCCCCAGCGGATGACGAAATAGCGTCCGGCGAAGTTCGGGGTTTTGTGGGGGATGGGATTGCGCCAGCTGCCGGTCCAGACGCCCTCTCCTTTGGCGACGCCGTTGCGGATTCGGGTGCGGTAGTTGCGTTGTTCGGGGGTGGCGAGGACGGGCGGGGCGGGGGTGCCTTGGAAGGGTTCGGTGACGGGGTAGTC
>CANIFK010000096.1 GCA_947466555.1 Acidobacteriota bacterium
GAGGCCGGGCGCCGGAGTACTTGCGTTATGACCAGCAGCTGATGGCGATCACACGGCACTTCTTTGATGCCGATAAACCGGTGGCGAGCGTGTGCCATGGCGTCGAGATTATTGCGGCGGCGGACGTTATTCGCGGCAAACGCGTAGCAACGGTGGCCAAGTGCGCGATGGATGTGACGTTTTCAGGCGGGGTTTTCGTGAATGAAGGCTGTGTCCGCGATGGGAACCTGGTGAGCGGACGGACGTGGCACGACAATCACCTGTTCATGCGTGAATTCATGCGGATGCTGGAAGAGGCGGAGACGAAGTGAGGCGTCGCTCGTTATTGCCGCTGTTGATGAGCCCGCTACTTGCCGCCAAGAGCAGCGCTGTGAAACTGTACGTGGGCAATTACGGCATGCAGGGGCTGGAGGTGGACCGGGCGCTGGCAAGCATCCGCGAGATCGGCTACGACGGGGCGGAGTTGTGCCTGATGGCGGGCTGGCCGAGTGAACCAGCCAAACTGGACGCGGCGGCGCGGCGGCGGATCCGGCAACAGCCGCTGCCCATTCCGTCGATGATCGAAAACTTCAATACGCTGGTGCCGGATGCGGAGCACGCGAAGTTGCTGGACCGGATTCGGGTGGCGGCCGCACTGGCGCATGACGTATCGCCGAAACGTCCGCCGCTGCTGCAGACGGTGTTGGGCGGCAAGCCGCAGGAGTGGGAGCAGGTAAAGGCGAAGATGGCTTCGCGGCTGGGGGAATGGGCGAAGGTAGCGCAGGAGAATGGGATTGGGCTGGCGGTGAAGTCGCACGTCGGCAGCGCGTCGGACACGCCGGAAAAGCTGGTGTGGTTGCTGGATCAGGTCAAAAATCCGGCGTTGAGCGGGATCTACGATTACGGGCATTTCGAACTGCTGCACATTGACCTGGAAGCGTCGTTGCACACGTTGTTGCCGCGGAGTTCGTTCATAACGGTGAAGGACGGCCGGATGGTGGATGGGAAGGCCCAGTTCTTATTGCCGGGGGACGGGACGATCGACTACGCGAAGTACTGTTCGCTACTGAAGGCAAGGCGGTATCGGGGGTGGATGCTGGTGGAGATCAGCCGGCAACTGCAGACGGTGGCGGGCTACGATGCGATCGGGGCGGCACGGAAATCGTATGCGAATCTGGCGCCGCGATTGAAAGCAGCCGGGCTGCGGTAGGAACACCGGGAATATTGGCCCGGGAGGCCCACAAAACCGCCGCCCCATGGGATACTGAAAGCTGTACTGGCGGAACGGGCAATCGCTGGTGGGTTCGGCAACGGATCTGCTGGAGGAAAGTCCGGTCTCCGTAGAGCAGTGTGCCGGCTAACGGCCGGGGGGGCTCGTTCAAAACGGGTTTCACGGAAAGTGCCACAGAGAATATACCGCCGCTGGGTTTCGGCCTGGAGGTAAGGGTGAAAAGGTGCGGTAAGAGCGCACCGTGCCAGCAGTAATGCGGGCAGCAAGGCAAACCCCACGCGGAGCAAGACCAAATAGGGGTGGAGGGGCGGCTCGTCCTGATCGACACCCGGGTAGGTTGCTAGAGCTTGTCAGTAATGACTCGCCCAGAGGAATGATTGCCATCTTTCTTCGGAAAGACACAGAAACCGGCTTACAGTTCCGCCAGTGCTAAAATCGAGGATTCGACTTCCCTGCCATGCAACGCGCCGCCAGACTTCTATCGAAGATCAAGTTGCAAAACGCCAGACTCGCACCTGAAGAGTTTGCCGAGGCCATGTGGCCGGTGGCGGTGGGACGGCGATTGGCGCAACGGACCGGACCGGTGAAGCTGTATGGCCGCCGAATGGTGGTGGACGTGGAAGACGCCATGTGGCAGAAGCAGTTGTCGACCATGACCAGTCAGATTCTGGTTAAGTTGCAGGGGATGGCCGGGCCGGGGCTGATTGAGTCGGTAGAGTTTCGCATCGGCACGCCGCGGCGGGCGCCGAAGATCTCACTGGCATTTGACAGCGCCGACGACCGGGCCGATGGGATCACCGATCCGATTTTCCGGCATTTATATCTTGCCTCACGCGCGGAACATGAACGCGTGGAGGCCAAACGCATGAGGATTTCCGCGTGAAGCTAACCGAAGAGCAGGTACGGTATGTGGCCGGCCTGGCGAATCTGACTTTGACTGAAGCCGAGATTCATCAATACGCCCACGATTTGAGCGATATTCTGACGCACATCGATAAGCTCAACGAGCTGAACACCGATGGCGTGGAGCCGATGGCGCAGGTGCTGTTCGCGGCCGAAGAGACCGCCACGCTGCGCGAAGACGAGCCGCGGCCGTGTTTGACCAACGCCGAGGCGCTGGCAAATGCGCCGGTTTCGGGCCAGGGCTATTACAAAGTGCCGCGAGTGATTGAGCGTTAGTATGAACATCCCGTCTCTTACAATTTCCTCGGTTCGCAAAGGGTTGGCGGACCGGACTTTCAGCGCGGTGGAATTGGCGCAGGAAGCGTTGGCGTTTGCCAAGGCCGAGAACCCGAAGACCAATGCCTATTTGACCTTCAGCGACGAACGCGCGCTGGCGGCGGCGCGGGCCGTCGATGCCAAGCTCGCCGCGGGCGAGGATCCGGGCGTGCTTGCCGGCGTGCCGGTGGGCGTGAAGGATGTTATCTCGACGCGCGGCGTGCGGACCACTTGCGGGTCGAAGCTGTTGGAACACTACATTCCGCCGTACGATGCGACGGCGATGGAACGGCTGGAAGCGGCTGGCGGTGTGATGATCGGCAAGGCCAATTGCGACGAGTTCGCGATGGGGTCTTCGAATGAGAATTCGGCGTTTGGGCCGGTGCGGAATCCGGTGGCGTTGGACCGTGTGCCGGGCGGGTCGAGCGGTGGTTCGGCCGCGGTGGTGGCGCAGGGCACGGCGGTGGTTTCGCTGGGTTCGGATACGGGCGGGTCGATCCGTCAGCCGGCATCGTTCTGCGGCTGCGTGGGCGTGACACCGACGTATGGGCGCGTGTCGCGGTATGGGCTGGTGGCGTTTGCTTCGTCGCTCGATCATATCGGGCCGTTCTCACGCACAGTGGCGGATTCGGCGACGGTGTTGACGGCGATCGCGGGGCGCGATTCGCGCGATGCGACCAGCGCGTTGCATGAGGTGCAGGACTACGCCGCGGCGATGCAGCAGCCGTTGCAAGGCCTGAAAATCGGGCTTCCGAAGGAGTACTTCGCGGGGTTGGCGAATGAAACGGGCGACCGGATTCAGGCCGGCATCGAGGTGTTGAAGCAGCAGGGCTGCGAGATCGTCGACGTTTCCCTGCCCCATACGGAATACGCGATCGAGGCCTACTACATCATCTGCACGGCCGAGGTGAGCGCCAATCTTTCGCGGTTCGACGGCGTCCGCTTCACGACGCGTTCGGCCAAGGCCGAGACGTTGATTGACATGTACAAGAACTCCCGCGGCGAGGGCTTCGGCGCGGAGGCCAAGCGGCGTATCATGCTGGGCGCGTATGTGCTGAGCCACGGGTACTACGACGCCTATTACATCAAGGCGCAGCGCGTGCGGTCGCTGATTACGCGCGATTTCGCGCAGGCGTTTGAGAAAGTCGACGCGCTGATCACGCCGGTGTCCCCCTTCCCCGCCTTCAAATTGGGCGAGAAGGTGAACGACCCGCTGCAGATGTATTTGAGCGATATCTACACCATCACCGGCAGTCTGGCCGGTATCCCCTGCATGAACGTTCCTTGCGGCACAACGGCCGAAGGCCTGCCCGTCGGCATGCAGATTCTGACTAAGCATTTTTCGGAAGATCTTATGTTCCGAATTGCCCATCAATACGAAATGAGCGGCGGCTTTTCGGCCTGATCGCGCATCTAAAGAGTTCGAAGGAGAATACAGATATGGCATTTACACTTCCTGCCCTGCCCTACGCGGATAACGCGTTGGAACCGTATATCGACGAAGCGACGATGGTCATCCACCGGACCAAGCACCACAACGCCTATGTCACCAACCTGAACAATGCGGTTGCTGGCGATGCGGCGCTTGAGGGCAAGACCCTTGAAGAGCTGTTGGCCAACAACCTGGCCATCGTGCCGGACGCCAAGAAAGGCGCCGTGCGCAACAATGGCGGCGGCCACCTGAACCACTCGCTGTTCTGGCAGATTATGGCGCCGGAAAACGCGGGCGGCGGCGGCGCGCCTATCGGCCAGTTGGGTGCGGCGATCGATGCCACCTTCGGCAGCTTCGACAACTTCAAGGCGCAGTTCAAAGCTGCCGCCATCGGCCGCTTCGGCTCCGGTTGGGCGTGGCTCGCTAAGAAGGCTGACGGCACGATCGAGATCTGCTCGACCGCCAATCAGGACACCCCGATCATGGAAGGCAAGACCGCCATCATCGGGCTGGACGTTTGGGAACACGCCTATTACCTCAAGTATCAGAACCTGCGCCCCAACTATGTGGACGCCTTCTGGAGCGTGGTCAACTGGAACCAGGCCGAAGCCATCTACAATGGCGTCTTCACGCTGACGTTCTAATTCGCTGCATCACCAGGCGCGCCGCGGATTCCCCGGCGCGCAACAACTCGGCCGGCTGGATCGTCTCCCGAAATTGGACGGCCAGCCGGTTTTCGTTTTCTGAGATATGGCACGGGACGACGGGCCAGTTCTTCTTGGCCAATAGAAGCAGGAGGCGCTCGACGCCTGGGAGCGGATCAGCCTCGAGAAAGGCCGCACCGGCAACGCCTTCGGGGAACAAACCGAGCGGCCGATCGAGGTCTTTCAACAACGCCCGATAGCTGCGCGCCGTCAGCGCCGGATTGGTACCGGCAAAGCTCACCGGATAACAGTGCAGCGCGTGCGCCACGCGGGGGAGCAGCCAGTCGCCGGGCGATGGAATCGTCAACGGACCCAACTTCCACGGCGGCCAGTTCGCCGTTACCACCCAGCGAACGGGCGGATCTTCCAGTCCATAGTGACACTGCAGGGCTACCGTAATCACGCTGCATGGATGCAGGATCCACAGGCCCTTTCGCTGATAATGATTAGCGGCCAACACGAATTTCGGCGACTCCGGCAACAGTTCCAACCCGCGTACTTCCGGCGCGGGCGAGAGGACTTTCACAGACTCCTCAGTAAACCGCCGCAACGAGTAGCGAGTGCGCTGGCCGATATGCGGTGTCAGTGCAAACACCGGCGCCCACGCAACCGGGTACTGCTTCAAACCTCGCGGCCCTTCCAAACGGACTTCTGCCCAGTCAGCGTTTTGAACATCGAATTCAGGGCGACGAACTGGAACAAATAGATCGCCACCGGCGCCAGCAGCGCTGCCACGCTGCGATACCACGGGAATAGCACGACGGTCGGCAACAACGCGAACAACACCGCCTGCCGTGTGTACCCTTGCCAGATCAATAGCGCCAGCACCGGCAACCACGACGTCAGCAAAATCGATGCAATCACCACCTGCACACCGGTAAAAACGTTTTCCCGCAGAAACCGGAACGAGTTCTTTTCGAACCCACGCAAAATGGCGCCAAACGAATCGTACATCCGCACAGCGCCCATGTGTTCCGCTCTCGTCACCCGCGTGCGCAGGCCCTTCGACGCGGCCAACTTCGCGAGTGCCACGTCTTCAATCACCGATGCATCCACCGCCGCATGCCCGCCCATTTTCAAATACGCCGCCCGGGTGATCAACAGGCATTGCCCATTGGCCAGCCACTCGCTCGGCGCGCGGCCGTTCACGCGCGCGCTGTTGACACCGGTGAAATAAAGCGCAAACGCATAGGGCAACAGAATTTTCTCCGCCAGGGTGACGGTCTCCTGTTGCAGGAATACGCTCACCATGTCCAGGTCCTCTTCCACGGCGTACTGCACTAGCGACGGCAAAAACACGCGAGCATAGTGCGTATCGGCATCGACGAACAGCAACCATTCCGACTCTGTCGCCTCCGCCCCGGCCATACAAGCATTGGGCTTGCCCATCTTCCCATCGGCCAGCACAGGCGCGGTGATGACGCGCACATCGCAGTCGCGCGCAATCTCCGCCGTACGGTCTTCGGAGTGGTCATCAACGACCGTCACCAAATCCGGTGGAAACGACGCCAGCAGCTTGCCAATATTGGCCTCTTCATTACGCGCGGGGACAATGACCGCCACCTCCGGCAACGGCGCCGCGGCCACGTAGGGAATCTTCGGCAACCGCTCGTAGTGGAAACGAGCCTTGCGCAAATAGACAACAATTCCGAGGGCGACGGCGATGGCGATAGTGAGAACGGGCATAGAGCTTAGATACTTAATTTACGCACGGTTGGGCCACCTACGCCGCTGGGAAATAGCGGCGTCTCCACGTCCAACTGCCACGCCCCGTTGCCATCCTGCGCTCGCGCCTCCACGAGCGCCGCGCCAGCGGGCGCTTCCAACTCAATCATCCAGCGCGTCCAGCAATACAGCGACAACGGGTTCTCCATTTCCGCCGGCATCCAGGGACCACCGTCCAGCCGGACTTCGACAGCCTTGATCCCTCGACTCCCCGCATAGGAGACACCGCCAACCGTCACCTTGTTCCCCTCGCGCCGGGCCTTGTCGATGAACGACGCCACCTTCACCAGCGGCTCTTTCGTGTATCCCATCTTCGGCCACGTGCCGAAATACGGCTTCGTGACGAACGCAATTTCGCCCATCCACTTCACGTTCTTGAACCCGTAATAACGCGGGCACAACAGCCGCACCGGGAAGCCATGCGCGCGGTTCAGCGTCTCGCCATTCATGCCAACGGCCAGCATCACCTCATCACTAAACGCATACTCAATCGGCAGCGAATCGCCGTGCCCATCGACGCCAATAAATGCCACCTCGCGAATCCCCACCGGTAGCTTTGCCCGGTCCATGATCTGGCTCAACAGAAACCCGCTCCACTCCGCCGTCCCCATCAGGTCGCTCTTCAGCGTGTTCGATACGCAGCGCAACGTTACATACCGCTGCTGCCGAGGGACCTGCAGCAACTGCGCATAACGCAACACCGCAATCTGCGCCCCGTCCACGGTGACTCGCAGAGTCCACGAAGCCGGATCGATGGCCGGGTCCACGCTGTTCTTCGACATCGTGTAGTGCTGCCCAATCTGCGTCACCGCCTTGCGCACCCAACCCACGCCAAACCGCTCCTCCGGCATCGCGAACGGCCACAACCGCACCGGCTTCACAGCCCCGCGTGCCAATCGTTCATCCCGCAAAAAACTCTCGCCCGCCACTGCCACCGTCGCCCCGCCCATCAACGCCTGCAACGCCAATCGCCGCCCACCCACCGGAGCCACGGCCTTCCGTTCCAACCACTCCAACATCGTCCACGCTGGGAACCAAAACGTGAAGGTCTCCCAACCCAACGGATATCCGAACAGAAACCCATACGCCAACGATCCGCCAAACGCGATCATCGACGCTCGCCATCCAGTGAAACACGCCGCCTGCGACATCACAAAGCCCAACGCCGCCAGCCCGCCCGTCAATGCGAACGGCTTCGCCCAAGCTCCCATCTGCGCCAGCAGCCACACCGAATACGTATTCGGCGTCCGCGCCATGATCCACTCGCCGATCACCTCGGTCCACAAAGGCACACCGAACAAGTAGAACGCCACATAGTGCACCGCCAACCCGAAGGCCGTCGCCAGCGAACCACGCTCAATCGCCCGCCGAATCAACTCCCCCAAAACTTCAGCCTTCCCAACGCAGGCCGCGCCAGTGCCCGCGCCGTAATCCCGTATTTCCGCCACGCCGGCACTACGGCCCGCTGCGCGAAAACGTCGTAATCCATCTCTTCAATCCGCGTCAGGATTCCGCTATACACGCGAGCCGCGATCTCCACAGCGAACCGCCCCTCGGGCCGCAACATCGCAATCCCCGGCATCGACTTCCCGTAGTAGAACCTCGCCCGCTCCGCCTGAAACCGCATCAATTGCACAAACTCCGGCGTCCGCTCGGCCCGTCGTAACTCGGCCTCCGAATACCCAAACTGCGCAATCTCCTCGGCCGGCAAATAGATTCGCCCGCGACCCAAATCCTCGCCCACATCGCGCAGAATGTTGGTCAATTGCATCGCCACACCCAGATCCTCGGCATACGGCAACGCGTCACCTTCAAAACCAATCACGTGCGACATCATCAGCCCCACCGTGCTCGCCACGCGATAACAGAACACGCGCAATTCATCAAAGTTCCGATACCGCACGCCCTCCAGATCCATCCGCATGCCTTCAATCAATTCGAACGCATACTCGGCCGGAATCGCATGCCGTTCGCAGGCCCACGCAAAATGCCGTAGGATCACCGGACAATCCGTGCTCCCAGCCAACGCGCGCTTCAACCCCTCGCGCCACTCGTCCAACTCGCGCCTTGCAGCGGCGACATCTGGATTCTCATCCACAATGTCATCGGTAGTCCGGCAGAACCAGTAAACGGCATACGCCGAGGCGGCCAACTCCGGAGGAAAAAATCGCGTCGCGAAATAAAAGCTCTTCGACCCGCGCGCCGTCGCCTCCGCCGCCTGGCGGTTCCATTCGGCGTCTATACGGGCAACCGGTCGCATACCAGCTTTTCCACGATCTTAGCCGATGACAGCACGCCCGGCACGCCCGCGCCCGGATGTGTGCCCGCGCCGACGAAGTACAGCCCCTTCACGTCCTCGCTCTCGTTGTGCGGCCGGAACCACGCCGACTGCGTAAAGATGGGCTCAAACGAAAACCCGGAGCCGCGATACGTGTTCAACGTCGTCTCGAAATCCAGCGGCGTGAACAACCGTTCGGTCACCAACCGCGACTGCAACCCGGGCAGATAATTCTTCTCCATGTAAGCCATCACGCGATCGCGGAACGGCTTCGCCTCGGTCGTCCAATCGATCCCGCTCAACTGATTCGGCACAGGGACCAGAGCATAAAAACAGTCGTGGCCCTCGGGCGCCATCGAAGGATCGGTAGCCGTCGGACGGTGCAGATAGATCGAAAAATCCTCGCCCAAAATCTTCTTCTGGAAGATGTCGGTCAGCAACGCCTCGTACCGTTCGCCCAGCAGAATCGTATGGTGCTTGATATCGGAATACGACCCCTTCGTGCCGAAATAGATAACAAACAGCCCCATACTGTACCGCATACTATCGAGCTTCGAATCAGTCCAACGGCGGCGGTCCGCCGCGGGCACCATCTTGCGGTACGTATTCGCTACATCGGCGTTCGACACCACCGCATCGGCAGCAATCGTCTCGCCCGCCTCCGTCTCCACGCCCACCGCGCGCCCACCCTCTGTCAGGATCCGCTTCACCGGCGTGTTCAACCGAACTTTGCCGCCCAACTCACGGAACAACCGGCCCAGGCCATCCACCACTGCGCCCGTACCGCCCATCGCGTAATGCACGCCCCACTGCCGTTCCAAGTGGTGAATCAGCGCGTAAATGGACGTCGTCTGAAACGGATTCCCGCCCACCAACAATGGATGAAAGCTAAACACCCGCTGCAGCATCGGGTCTTTCACATAGCTCTTCACGAACTGAAAAACGGTCTTGTGGGATTGCAACCGCACGAGGTCCGGCGCAATCTTGATCATGTCCATGAACTTCAGAAACGGCACATCGCTCAACTCCACGAAGCCCTTCTGAAAAATGTCCTTCGCCGCCAGGATCATGGCCTTGTAGCCATCCACGTCACCCGGCGAGAACGCCGCCACTTTCCGCTCCGTCTCCCGTTCGTCGCCGTTGTATTCGAAGTGGCGTCCATCCGGGAACTCAATCCGGTAGAACGGGTCCACCGGCACAATCTTCACGTAATCCGACGTCCTCTTCCCGGCCCCGGCAAACAGCTCATCCAACATGAAAGGCGCAGTAATCACGGTCGGCCCGGCGTCGAAGGTGAACCCATCCTGCCGGTACACATACGCGCGCCCGCCCAGCATGTCGCGCGCCTCCAGCAGCTCCACATCGTATCCCCGCGACGCCAATCGCACCGCGGTGCCCAGCCCGCCAAATCCACTGCCGATAACGGCAACCTTACGCGAGCGATTTGCCATAGAGGTTATCTAACATCTCCTTCAACCCTGCGCCGCGCGAACCGAACACGTCCAGAATCCCGCGAGTACGCTCCATCTGTAGTTCAAACGGCGCGCGCAGCCGCAGTTCGCCGTCCGCCAAATCATCCATCAACTGATACGCCACGCCGAACTCATGCCCGAAACGCAGCGCGGCCTGCCGTTCCACCGGATCGACGCCAACGCCGATCACCCCGGCTCTCGCCGCCAAAGCAAACAAAGGCGCCGTCTTCTTCTCCGCCAACTGCCGCGAAGAGCCCCCGCCCGCCAGGTCCATCGCCTGCCCGCCCACCAGGTTGTTGCAATCCAAAACCTGCAGCACCTTCTGCTGGAACGCCACCATCTGTTCCAACACAAACGGGTCGCTGATGCCCTCCACGGTCTGCCGCGCCGCCAGAGCCACCAGGCTGAACGCCGCCAGCACCGCCGTCGATTCGCCGAATTCGCGATGCACCGTCGGCCGCCCGCGCCGGAACTCTTCGTCGTCCATGCACGGCAAGTCGTCCACAATTAAGGACGCGCAGTGCAGCAACTCCACCGCCACAGCCCCACGCATCACCAGGTCGCGCTCGGCGCCAAGCACCTTGCCGACCCGTAGCGCCAACAGCGGCCTCAGCCGCTGCCCGCCACCCAAAACGGAATACTCCATCGCGCCCGCTACACCAGACGCGCCGAAGCAATGACCGCCCCGAAGCACATCCCGGAGCGCATCTTCGACCATCAACTTCTCAGCTTCCAGATCCAAGACTACGGCGGAGATCACCATAATGGAGAGTCAGATGATCCCCTACCGTAACCGGTGCTAAAAATTGTTTACTGCTGCACCGCCATCGTCACCGCCGGGCTATCCAATCCGCCGACATTCAAGATAATCGGCACCTGATCGCCCAACGGTGCGTCCTGCGGAATCACCGCGTTCACCTGGTACAACCCCGCCGAACCAGGCGTCAACCCGGCGAACTGCACTGCCGCTTCCGCCCCGCCGATGATCACCCGCACCGGGCTCACCACACGGGACAACGGCGCTAACGGCGCCGCCACGCCCGCCGCCACCACCGGATTGGTCGGCCCCAGCCCGCTGCAGTAAATGACAATCGTGTCGCCACGCTTGGCCGCGGCACCCGGCTCGGCATAGGTCTGCGCCCCGCCGGCCCGTACGGCCAGAACCACGCCCTGCCCCGCGCCATTGTTGTTCTTGGAGAAGATGCCCGGCTGCGCGTTGCCCACCACAATCCGCTCCGGCGTACCCAGCGCCTGCTGCTTCCGAACGACAATCTGCTGCTCGGAATTCAGCGCCAACCCGAACGGCACCTGCGCGTTGATCTGCCCGCTGCTAACAAACAACAGCGGCAGCGACTCGCCACCCAGCAGCACCTCCGTCCC
>CANIFK010000097.1 GCA_947466555.1 Acidobacteriota bacterium
TCGGGCCAGGTGTTGTGGCGGCGGCAACTTCGCGATGAGTTTAAGGTGCCGCAGGACTTCTTCGGCGTGGCGTCGACCCCGCTGGTGGAAGGGGAGTTGGTGATTGTGAACGTGGGCGCGCCGGGCGGGCCGTGCGTGATCGGGTTGGACAAACTGACCGGGCAAATGCGGTGGGGGGCGGGGAACGAGTGGGGCGGGAGTTACGCTTCGCCGATTCCGGCGGTGGTGCATGGGAAGCGTCGGGTATTTGTCTTCGCGGGCGGGGAGAGTCAGCCGCCGACGGGCGGGTTGATTATGTTGGACCCGGCGACCGGAGCGGTGGATTTCACTTACCCGTGGCGGAGCAAGAGTTATGAATCGGTGAATGCGTCGTGCCCGGTGATCATGGGTAACTATGTATTTGTCTCCGCCAGTTACAAGACGGGCGGGACGATGTTGGAGGTTACTCCGGATTTCAAGCACAAAGTACTGTGGACGACACCGGAGTTCGGATTGCACTTCAATACGCCGATCCACAAGGACGGGTATTTGTATGGCTTCGACGGACGCAACGAGCCGGACGCTTCATTGGCCTGCGTGGAGGTGAAGACGGGCAAGGTGGCGTGGCGGACCAGCCTGGAGTGGAAAGAGACATTTCAGGCCGGCGGGCAGCAGCGGGAGCAGATGATGAGCCTCTACCGCGGGAACTTGTTGCACGTGGATGGACGGTTTCTGGTGCTGGGCGAATTCGGCCATTTGATGTGGATGGATTTGAATCCGGGTGGGTTTAAGGAGGGCTCGCGGGCGTGGTTGTTCGCGGCGCGGGAGACTTGGTCGTTGCCGGTGTTGAGCCGAGGCTTGCTGTATGTTGTGCAGCATGGGAAAGATGTCTTGCAGAATAAGCAGGCACGTTTGCTTTGTTACGACCTGCGGGAGTAGGGTAGAGGTGTGGACAAACGGTTAGCTAAGAAACATAAACGACAAGTGGCCCGGGCATCGGCCAAAGTGAAGGTTTCCGAACCGGATGTTCGGACTCATGAAGAAGTGGAAGCGGCACGCGAGGCCAGTAAGGCGAATGCCAGTATTTCGGTGAACGGGAAGGTGTCGGCACCGGGCGGCCCGGCGCGTCGCGCGGGGAGTGGCACCGGCAGCGCGGCCCGTACCGACAACGGATAAATTGGCGATCGACTGGCGCGCCTATCACGAGGCGACAAAACACACGCCGGAGCGGTTGCGGCGCTCCGCACGCGCATTGGATTGGGCCAATATGCCCAATCCGTTCCGGCATTATGATGGCGTTCCGGTGGTGGATTTGCCGGCCGATCCGCCGGTGGCGCCAATCGCGGCGTGGGATGTTTTGCAAGGGGCGGGCGGGAGCACCGGGGCATTGGATGGCGCGTCGTTTTTGTCGCAGCTGTTCTTTTATTCGGCGGCAATCAGTGCGACGAAACTTGCTCCGGCGACTGGCAATACTTATTCGTTGCGGGTTAACCCATCGTCAGGAAATCTGCATCCAACCGAGTTTCATTTCGTTTCCCGCGGTTTGAGCGGATGGGCCGATGGGCTATACCACTACAGGCCGTCGCAACATATGGCCGAACAGCGGGCGATTGGCGATTTCCGGTTTGAGGGAAGTCTTGTAATGATCCTGACGACGATCGCATGGCGGGAGGCGTGGAAGTATCGCGAGCGAGGCTATCGCTATTGCCTTCTGGATGTGGGTCATGCGTGGCAGGCCGTGGCGTTGGCGGCGAGGGCGATGGGCTGCCGGTGTACGGCCATCGGCTCGTTTGATGACGGGGCGTTGGGGGCGCGGCTTGGTTTAGCTGGGGACGAGTGGCCGATGTTGATTTTGAAGATTGAGGGCGGGTCAATCCCTCTCGGCACAACGGCGCCGACCGCGTCCACGCTGCCAGCGGGCGTGCCCAATTCACTGTCCGCCCACGTTCTGATGCCAGATTTGATTCCCGAAATCCATGCGGCAACGTGCGAGAATCGCGAGCCGTGGGAACGCCCGGACTCCGCGTTCACCGATACCGAACTGGGCGGGCGGACGTTTGGGAATGTTGCCAGATCTCGGCGATCGGCGCTCGATTTCATTGGCGGCGACGTGGAGATTTCGATGGCGCAATTGCTGGCGCTATTATCGGTCACCCGGGAGCCACTGCTGACGATCTACATTTACGTGCACCGGGTGAGCGGGTTGGAGCCGGGCTTGTACCGGTATGCGGAGGCGTTGGAGCGCCTGAAATCAGGGGATCAACGCGTGGTGGCCGCGGGGCTGAGTCTGGGCCAGAACCTGGCCGGCAACGCCTGCATCGCGCTATCGATGGTGGCCAATGTGGAGGGGGCGGCGGCGCGTTACGGAGGCCGGGGGTATCGATACGCCCACATGGAAGCTGGCGCCGTTGGCCATCGCCTGTATTTGGCCGCCGAGGCATTAGGCCTGCGCGCCACCGGCATCGGTGCGTTCTTTGATGACCGGGTGCATGAATATCTGGATTTAGAAACGGGCCAGGTCGTCTACCACTTTGCCATCGGGTATCCCGTTCCCGATCCCCGGTTGGAACCATGAACGAGAACCTCGGAATTCTGGTCCATGGAGACAACCACTTCATCGTCGATGGCCCACGGCCAGACCGTGAAACGGCCCGAGCGCTGGTGCACCAGTGGTCTGTCTTTCAGATCGGCGGCGTGCCGCAAATCCCTGGTTGGGCGATCCGCAACAAGGCGTTTCGCGAGGATCTGGGGTGGGCTGTAATCGTCGCCGGCGACACGGATCAGTCGCCCGCGGTTTTTCAGTTATTGACGGAAATGGCCGCGCGAGGAGTTGTGATTCACAGTTGGTGACCGGCCTTCGAAAGGGCTCCGTAAACGATGCCGAACAGCCCGATTCCCCAGACGGGAAAAATGCTGATGGCGCCGCCGCAGTCTCCACTGAGCCATCGCCTCTTTGCCTCCGCTGTCGCCTGGCGAGATCTCCAGGCAATATCAAGCAGGATCAGCATCACTCCACAAGCGATTGACGTGTACGCACTGGCGCTCCATCCCAGCATCCAGGTTGCCAGATGCACCGAGCCGGCCCCAAGCACGATCATGCCAATTGCGAGCAGATTTATCGAGGTCATGCGTGCAGATCCATGGCGGAGACCGCCGTATTTTGCGGGGTGATGACGAACACTTCGTAGCTTTTCCCGAAATAGATTTCGCGCAACTGTTTCCTGGAGAGGTAGACCCGCTTTTCTCCAACATTCACAAAGCCGCCTTTGCGAACGTTGGTATTTGGGATCGGGCTGATCTGACCGGAATACGAAACGATCGTGGGTGCCGGCGTGTTGTAGATCTGCCAAGGCTCCTGCATGGCCATGCCGACGAGAACGGCGCCGAACAGCATTATGCACCCTAGAAACACGCTCTTGCCCATGGCGAAGATAATCAGCGCGGTGCCCGCCAGGATGAGGACCGCAATCCCCAACACGACAAGGTCCCACAGAAATCCCGGGCGTTGCCCAGGCGCCAGTTTGCCGGTGCGGTTTGCGGCCGCATACTCAGGGATGAGGAGATACTTTTTTCGCTCGAACATGCCCTCCTAGGCGTGGAAGGCCGTAATCAGGGACCAAAATTTCCGGCGGCTGTCTACGATAGTAGAAGTGTCCGTTGGCAAACAGTATCGGGTGACCGCACCACAACTGAAGGCTATGGCCCTTTCCGCCGGCTTTGAACTGGCCGGCATCACCGCGGCTGGGCCGATGGCGGAGGCGGACCATTACATGGATTGGGCCGCGAGCGGCATGGCTGGAAAGATGGGCTATTTGACCGATCATCGCGCCGACAAGCGTCGCGATCCCCGTCTCATCATGGAGTCGGCCCGCAGCGTGCTGGTCGTCGGCCAGCTTTACAACGCCCCCATTCCCTATTCAACGGCATTCGACGACGTGACGCTCGGCTGGATCAGCCGCTATGCCTGGGGCGACGACTACCACGACGTCATGCGTACTAGGCTGGAAATAGTGAACCGCGAACTCCAGGGCATCGCGCCCTGCGAGACGAAGATCTGCATCGACACCGCGCCGCTACTCGAACGGCCGCTGGCGCGCGCCGCGGGCCTGGGATGGATCGGAAAAAACACCTGCCTCATCAATCAGGAAAAGGGCTCCTGGTTCTTCCTGGGGGAGTTGCTGATCTCACTGGAATTCGCCGGCGACGCGCCTCCCCCCGATCGCTGTGGCACCTGCCGCCGCTGCATCGATGCCTGCCCAACGCAGGCCATCGTGCCCACCGGCCATCGAGCCCCGGAGTGGCAACTGGACGCCCGGCTCTGCATCGCTTACCTGAATATCGAACTGAAGGGTGAGCTGCCCGAATCGCAGCGCGCCGGGATCGGTCATCACATCTTCGGCTGCGATATTTGCCAGGACGTCTGCCCGTGGAACCGGCGCGCCGCTGTCACCGCGGACGCCCCATGGCAACCGCGCCGCGCCGCGCCGCCATTGGCCGAACTCGCCGCGTTAACGCCGGAGGATTTCCGTGCGCTATTCCGCGGCTCACCGATCGAGCGGACCCGCTATCAGGGCTTTCTCCGCAACGTCGCCATCGCCATGGGCAACGCCGCCCTACCCGCCTACGGCGAACCGCTGATGGCGCTAACCCGGAACGATGACCCCGTCATTGCCTCCCACGCCCAATGGGCTCTGGGCCAATTACAATTGAAGAACGAATGCCTCTAATCCTGCTGCTGGCCGCATTGGCCGCTCAACTCGCCGCAGCGCCGCCAGGAATCAGCAAAGGCTTCGACCACTTCTACAACCTGGAGTACGAACCGGCCATCGCCGAGTTCACGCGCGAGATCAAGCAGCAGCCGAACGACCCGTTTTCCTACACCCATCTGGCCGAGGCTCTGCTCTACCGCGAAATGTTCAACGCCGGCGCGCTGGAAAGCGAACTGGTGAGCGGAAACAATTTCTTCCTGGCCAAGGCGAAAATTATCCCGGCCGAAGCGGAGCAGAAGCGGTTTGACGAAGCAATCGTGAAGGCGATTACACTAAGTGAGGCGCGGCTTGTTAGTAATCCGCGGGATACCGAAGCACTCTATGCATTAGGCGTCGCCCACGGTCTGCGCGCCAACTATAACTTCTTAATTCGGAAGTTATGGCGTGACTCACTCAAAGAGTTCACACAGTCGCGCAAGCTTCACCAGCAGGCGTTGCAGATTAGGCCCGATTTCGTGGACGCCATGATGGTGGGCGGCGTGCACGACTACATCGTCGGGTCTTTGCCGTTTACGTGGAAAATGCTTGGATTTCTCATCGGTTTCCACGGGGATCGCGACGGAGGATTGCGAACCGTGGAGCGCGTTGCCGCCGAGGGCCAGCGCGCGCGAGTGGAGGCCATGGTGCTGCTTGCGGTGGCCTATCGCCGTGAGCGCCACGCCGAAAAAGCCGTGCCTCTATTGAATAAGTTGATTGAGATGTTTCCCCGGCACTACTTATACAGATTAGAGATGGTGCAGATGTATGCCGATCAGGGGAAGAAGGACGAAGCGTTAGCCATTCTGAAGACAATGGAGGATCTCCGCGCCAACGGAGCTACCGGCTACAAGCACCTTCCCGGCGGAAAGATCTTCTACTCGCGCGGCAACCTGCTCTTCTGGTATCGGGAGTATGCCGCCGCGCTCCCGGACCTGCAAAAAGTGACCGCAGCCGGGACCGAATCTGGCCTGAACACCCTCATGAATGCCTGGCTCCGCATGGGCCAGTGTTATGACATGCTGGGCCGGCGCCAGGAAGCTTTGCGCGCCTATCGTCAGGCCATCGACGGCGCGCCCGACAGCGACGCCGCCCGCGAAGCCCGTCGCTATCTAAGCTCTCCCTATCGGCGCTAAGATTGAGTACCTATGCGACTATCTCCCCGGGTGTCCGTGTTCTTCGCACTGACCGCCATCTGGGCACAGGTGCCGGAAGCGTTTAGTCCGGGCGGAAAAGCATTCTCTGCCCGGCCCGATACGGAGCACTCGATCGCCGCCGCCGATCTCGCCCTGGCAAAAGGGCCCGCGTCCGCCGATCTGCTGCTCGCCGCCGCACGCGCACGCGATGCTGTTCTTCGCTTTTCCGAATCGCTCCCCCTCTACACCCGCGGCATGGACGAATACCCCGGCGATGTTCGCTTTCCTCGCTACCGAGGCCATCGCTTCATCTCCACTCGTAAGTTCGATTTCGCCATCGCCGACCTGAAACGCGCCGCCGAAATCGCGCCCGTCAGCTTCGACGTCAGCTACCACTTAGGACTGGCATATTATCTTCGTGGCGATTACAACCACGCCGCCCGGGAGTATCAACGGTGCCTCACCTTGGCGGCGCAACCCAAGCCACAGTTTATGCGCGGGATGCCCGTCGATTGGCGGCCCTGCCAAGGGTTGGACGATAACGCCCGTGTTGCCATCACCGAATGGGCGTGGCGGGCCAATCGCCGTGCAGGTAAAACCGAAGAAGCCGAAAAACTTCTGGCGACAATTACCGATTCCATGAAAGTGACAGACAACCACGCGTACTACAGCACGCTGTTGCTCTACAAAGGACTCCGCACGGAGGCCGACACGCTGGCTGTACCGCCCGATCGCAACGCCCTCGCCACCGTTAGTTATGGCGTGGGGATATGGCACTGGATGGCCGGCCGTAAGGAACAAGCCTGTGCCGCGTGGGAACGTGCTGCCAGCGGAGAAAACTGGTCTGCCTTCGGGTTCATCGCCGGGGAAACAGAGCTGGCTCGGGGCGTCTGCAAACCCGTCAAAAAGCGCTAGCCTGCGAAGGCCTTCCGCATCCGCTCGCAGGTGATCGCCAGGTCTTCAATGTGCACCCGCGTTTCACCAATCACCGACATGAAGTTCGCGTCGCCGGGCCACCGCGGAAGTAAGTGCATGTGAATGTGGCCAGCCACTCCCGCCCCGGCGCAAGCGCCTAGGTTCATGCCAATATTTATCCCCCCGGGATTGTACAGCGTCCGGAGAATCGTCTCCGTTCGCCGCGCCAGTTCCATCATTTCCATGGTGCACTCCGCTGACGCGGCCGCCAGCGAATCCACGTGTTCGTACGGCACGATCATCACATGGCCGTTCGTATACGGATACAAATTCAGCACCACGAAGTTATGCGCCGCCCGGTGCACGATCAGCGCTTCGGCATCATCGGAAGCCGCCATCTTCGCACAAAAAACGCAGCCGCCCGAGGGGGCGGCTTTCGTTACGTATTGATATCGCCAAGGACTCCAAATATGGTCCATACGGGAAGGGAAGCGGGGTTACTCGCCGTCGTCGCCGTCTTCGTCGTCGAAGCCGGTATCCACGCCGCCGTTCACCAGGTCCTTTAATTCCTTGCTCGGCTTGAAAAACGGAATTCGCTTGGCCGGCACTTCGACCCGAGTGCCTGTCTTCGGATTGCGCCCAACGCGCGGCTGGCGCTGCCGCGTCCGGAAGCTACCGAACCCGCGGATCTCAATCTTATCGCCTTCACGCAAACTCCGGACAACGCTGTCAAAGATTGCCTCAACGATAACTTCGGAATCCTTCCGAGTCATTTCAGTTACCTTTGAGACTTCTTCAATCAGATCAGCCTTTGTCATGCCCATTCCTCTCCCGTTCCTTACTCGCCCGCTTCGGGCGTAGGCGCCGAGCCGGCGTCCTCGGTCACTTCACTCACAGATTCTTCAGCTATCGGATTGCCGCCGCGCGCAGCTTCTTCCGTCGCCGTCGCTACTGCCGCCGCCTGCTTCTGGTACTCCGCCATCCGCTGCCGTTCTTCGTCAACGATCGCAGCCTTATAACTCAATCCTATCTTCTTTTCGGCCGCGTTTAGCCGGATTACCTTGAACGAATGCTCTTCGCCCACCGGAATTGCCGTCTTGTCCTTGCCGGTACCGCCAACGATTTCCGACGAATGGCACAGCGCTTCCACGCCAGGGGCCACTTCGACGAACACGCCGAACGTTGCCGAACGGCATACCCGGCCGCGAACCACATCGCCAATCTGGTGGGTAGCGAAGAAGGATTCCCATTGGTCGGGCTGCAACTGCTTCACGCCCAGCGACAACCGCCGCGTCGGCGCGTCGATGTTGAGGATCACCGCCTGCACAACCTGGCCCTTTTTCAGAACTTCCGAAGGATGCTTGATGTGCTTCGTCCACGACAGATCGGAGACGTGCACCAACCCATCGATACCTTCTTCAATCTCAATAAAGGCGCCAAATTCCGACAGCTTGCGGACCCGTCCTTCGACAACACTTCCCACCGAATAGCGGGACTCCACCGTCGTCCACGGATCGTCTTCCAACTGCTTAATCCCGAGCGAAACCCGGCGATCCCGCGGCTTGATATCCAGAATGACGCTTTCCACCGTATCGCCGACTTTGACGACCTTCGACGGATGCTTCATCCGCCGCGACCAGGTCATCTCCGAGATATGAATCAGCCCCTCGACGCCCGCTTCCAGCTCCACAAACGAGCCGTAATCGGTAATCGAAACCACGCGCCCAATCACTTTCCCGCCAATCTGATACCGATCGTGCACCGATTCCCACGGATCCGGCGCCATCTGCTTCATGCCCAGCGAGATGCGTTCCTTGTCCTTATCGAACTTCAGAACCCGCAGCGATAACTCCTGGCCGACCTGCACTAACTCCGACGGGTGCGTCACGCGCCCGTAACTCATATCGCTAACATGCAGCAGGCCATCGATGCCGCCCAAATCGATGAAGGCGCCGTAATCGGTCAGGTTCTTCACCAGGCCCTGAATAATCGAGCCTTCCGCCACCGTTTCCAACAACGCCGACTTTCGGTCGGTCGTCTCGGTCTCAAGCGCGGCCTTCCGGCTGACAACCACGTTCCCGCGCCGGCGGTTCAATTTCAAAATGCGAACCGGAATATGCTGGCCCACCAGCGAGTCCAGGTTATAGACAGGCCGCACGTCCACCTGCGAACCCGGCATGAACGCTTCCACGCCCACGTCCACCATCAACCCGCCCTTGGTGCGCCCCGTAATATGGCCGCTCACCAACAGGTTGTCCCGGAACGCCTGCTCCAGCGTATCCCACGATTTCGTGTTCTGCGCCTTCCGATGCGACAGCGGGACATAGCCCTCCGGCGTCAGCGTGCCACCCTTTTCCACCATCACTTCAATGGTGTCGCCGGCGTTCACCGCCGGTTTGCCATCGACGACCGGTATCTGGGCAATCGGCACGACGCCTTCGGACTTGTAGCCGAAGTCGACGATCACGTCGTTTGCCGTAACTTTCAGGACGTAGCCCTGCAGCACTTCCCCTTCCGCCGGTGGCGCAAAGTGGCTGTAGTCGTCCAGCATCTCCTCCGACATCATTTCTTCGGAGAAATAATCGTCCTGCGGAGTGTCCGCGTCTTCAGGAGCGGGCGGACCTGGAATACCCGGTCGTCCATGCTCGCCACCTGTCGCGTGACCGCCCGGGCGGCCCGCGGTTGCGGGAACTACTTCATCCGGGGTCGGAAATTCGGGATTGTTTCCCATTGCCTGTTCTCCGTGCACGGCATTGGGACCTTCATTCAATCCCGTGGAACACTAGACCCCGCTGCCGGCCGCAAAAAATTCGCTCCACCGCAAGAAGGAGGAGCGCAAAGTTACTTGGAAACTATAGCGGATTCAATGAGATATGTCAACGATGCCGTCGCCGTGTGCCGCATGAGTTTCCAAGATTGCGCTAATCTTTCCCCTCACAATAGCCGATGAAGTAGGTAGGAGTATCCGGTGTTAGACGTTTCTGTCCCATTGCCCTCTTTGCCGCCGCCAAATCCGGACGTTTCCGCCACGCCAAATTTATCCATGCAGGACATCCAGCGGGCGCATACTCGCATGCTCGCCGCGCTCAACCACGAAATCCGGACCCCGCTCACCGGAATTCTCGGCATGTCGGACCTGTTGTTGGAATCGTCGCTCAGCGCCGAACAGCGCGAATATGTCCAATCCACGCGCATGTGCGCCGAAAGTCTGCTCGAATCCCTCAGCAACGCCCTCGAATACGCCTCCGTCATGGCCGGGCAGTTGCAACTCTCCGAATCGGCCTTCCATCTCCACGAAGTCATTCGCGCCTCCGTTGGCCTGATGCAAACCCGCGCCGAAGGCCGCGGCATCCTCATACAACTCCTCGCCGAACCCTCGGAACCTCACTCCCCCGAAGTCGTCGTCGGCGACGCCGTCCGCCTCCGCCAGGTCATCAGCATCCTCCTTTCCCACGCCATCAATAGCTGCATCCAGGACGAAATCACCGTCGCCGTCTCCAGCTTCTGCATGCAGCCGGAGCGAAAGTTAATTCTTACCGTCAGCGTTGGCGACAACGGCCCGGAACTCCCCCCGTCCAAACTCAGTCAGCTTTTCGCCCCGCCGGAAACCGATGGCTACAGTCATGCGCGCCTGGAACTGGGCCTGCCGCTCGCGTTCCAACTGGTGCGCGCCATGGGCGGACACCTCGAAGCCGAAGTCGTTCGTGGTGCCGGCACCCTGCTAACCGTCACGCTTCCCCTTCGCGTCCCGGAACACAATATTGAATCGGGGATCCGCCAAGCTGCCGCGGCACCGCTCCGCCCGCAGATCCTTCTGGTCGAAGACAACGACGTCGCCCAGCGCTTCATGCGCACAGTCCTCGAACGCAAGGGCTACGATGTCCGCATCGCCTCCAGCGGCGCCGAAGCGGTCAGTGCCGTCAACACCGCCCCCTTCGACCTCATCCTTATGGACGTCCAGATGCCGGAAATGGATGGCCTGGAATGCACCCGGCTTATCCGAAAGCTCCCGGCCGGCCAATCCGTCCCCATCGTCGCCTGCACCGCCAACACCGCCTACGAAGTTCGCCACGAATGTATCGAGGCCGGAATGGACGATTTCCTCTCTAAACCTGTCCATACAATGGAACTCGTCGAGGTCGTCAAGAAGTACATCTCCGTCTCGTAACCAAGCCGCATGCGATAATCAGACAGTAAATGCCTGATCCGAAATTCCGCCGTGAGGCCTTATACGACGCCCTGGCGTCCCGCATTCTCGTACTCGATGGTGCCATGGGTACCGAGATGCAACGCTGCAATCTGCACGCCCACGATTTTGGCGGCGCGCAATACGAAGGGTGCAACGAAAACCTCGTCCTCACCCGCCCGGACGTTGTCCTGAAAGTCCACCGGGACTACCTCACCTCCGGCTCCGACATCATTGAAACCAACACGTTCGGCTCCATGCCGGTCGTGCTGGCTGAATATGGCCTGGAATCAAAGGCTTACGAGATCAGCGCCACCGCCAGCCGCCTCGCTCGCCAGGCCGCCGACGAGTTCTCCACCCCCGAAAGGCCCCGCTTCGTCGCCGCCTCCATCGGACCGACGACCAAAATGATCGCCCTCACA
>CANIFK010000098.1 GCA_947466555.1 Acidobacteriota bacterium
CCCAATCTCCAACGGCAACCGGTACACCTCCCCCTTCTGCACCTGCCGCAGCGTCACCCGCACCTGCTTCGCCGCCGCGTCATACGTCCAACTCCCCTTCACCTCCGGCACGCCCGCGCGTCGCAGCCACTGCTGCAAATGCGCCCGAATGCCAACGGCCCCATGCGCCTCCATCACCCGCGCAAAATCCTCCGTCGTCGCGTTCCGCCCCTTGTACTGCTGATAGTAATCCCGCACCCCCGCGCGGAAATTCTCCATCCCCATCTGGCCCCGCAGCATGTGCAGCGTCCATCCGCCTTTCTCATAGATCAGCCGGTTCAATACTTTTTTCATATCGCTCAAGTTCTCGTGAATCACCGGCACCCCCGGCAGCGTCGCCGTCAGTGAAATCACCGCCGCCCGGCTCTTCTTCAACCCCGCCACAAACGCATCCCGCCCCTCCACATGCTCCATGCACAGCAACGTGAAATAGGTCGCAAACCCCTCGCTCAACCACACGTCATCCCAATCGGTTTCCGTCACCGAATTCCCAAACCACTGGTGCGCAATCTCATGCGTCACCAAATTCGTCGCCGGCTTCGCCGTCACCGATTTCTCCCCGTAAAAGATCACGCTCGCATGCTCCGTCCCACCCGAAAACCCCGCCGCCTGCACGTTCGCCAACTTCTCATACGGATACGCCCCCACAAAATCGCTGAAGAACTCAAACGCATTCCGCGTCGGCACATCAAACGTCGCAATCCCCTTTTCGCGGTCCTGCGGATACACGTAGTTCGAAAAGGCAATTCCCCGCGTCGCCCCGAAATGTCGCACCGAAAACTCCCCCACCGCCAACGCATGCAGCCACGAAGCAATTGGCACGCCTTGCTTCCAATGCGTCCGCCGCCGCCCGTCGCCCAGGTCCATCTCCTCTTGCAATAACCCATTCGCCACCACCTGATACCGCACCGGCGCCGTCACAATGAACTCGCCCGTCGCCTTGTCATAAGGGTGGTCCACCATCGGCAGCCACTGCCGCCCCAGGTCCGGCCAGTGCAGCGAAAAGAAGGCGCGATCCCCATGCAGCGTCTTGCCAATCCACAGCCCCGTTGCAGGCGTCCCGTGATAGCGCACCGTCACGCTCCGCCGCTCCCCGGCTCGCCCCACCGGCGTTAACGGAATCCGCAACCGGTCCCCGCCATGCCAGTAACCCGCCGTCCCCGCCGCCTCCACCGTCATCGTATTCGCCAGGTCCAGCGCCAACTCCGCCACCCCGTCCCGCAGCACCCGAAAGTCCACCCGCGTCTCGCCCCGCACCTCGTTGGTCGTATCGCTCAACTCCACCCGGAACACATAATGCTCAATATCCACGCCCGCTTGCCGAGGATACGTATCCGCCCACGCCGCCATTCCCGCCAGCAACCCAACCAACAAATAGACCATCTTGCTATCGTAATGCCAATGCGCGCCGCCCTCGTCGTCCTCGCCGTATCCACCTTCGCCCAAGACGGACCTGCCCTCTACAAACAGTACTGCGCCGTCTGCCACGACGCGCCCACCGGGCGCGTCCCACCCCGCGCCGCCCTGCAGGCCCTATCCCCCGACGCCATTCGCGCCGCGCTATCCACCGGCATCATGCGCCAGCAAGGCGCGGCCCTCACAGAGGCCGAGCGCAACGCCCTCGCTAAGCACCTCGGCGCCGCGCCATCCGCCACCGCAAAGTCCAACGCCTGCCCCGCAAATCTAACCCCGTTAACTACCCCCAACTGGTCCAGCTGGAGCCCCCAGCCCAACAACGCCCGCTTCCAGCCCAAGCCCGGCCTCACCGCCGCCGACGTCCCCAAACTCAAACTCAAATGGGCTTATCACTTGGGCGAAGGAACCCAAGCCCGCAGCCAGCCCGCCGTGCTGAACGGCCGCCTCTACATCGGCACCGCCGCGGGCTCGATCCTCGCAATCGACGCCAACACCGGCTGCACCCATTGGACCTACAAAGCCACCGCCCCCATCCGCAGCGGCATCGTCGCCACCGACTCTGCCATCTACGCCGGCGACACCAAAGCCAATCTTTACGCGCTAAACCCAACCACCGGTCAACCCCTCTGGCAGCGCAAAATGGACCCCCACCCCGCCGCCTCCCTCACCGGCACGCCCACTCTCCACGACGGCACCCTCTACGTCCCTGTCGCCTCTCTCGAAGAAGTAGTCGGCAACAACCCCAAGTACGAATGCTGCACCTTCCGCGGCAGCCTCGCCGCTCTCGACGCGAAAACCGGCGCCGTCAAATGGCAAACCCACACCATCCCCGATTCCTCGCGGCCCACCACCAAAAACGCCATCGGCACCCAACGCCACGGCCCCTCCGGCGCCTCCGTCTGGTCCGCCCCAACGATCGATGACCAGCGCGACATCGTCTACATCGCCACCGGCGACAACTACTCCGAACCCGCCTCCCTAACCAGCGACGCCGTCATGGCTCTCAACCGCAAAACCGGCCAGATCCTCTGGACCCGCCAACTCACCTCCGGCGACGTCTTCGTTGTCAGCTGCGCGAACTGCGGTCCCGATTTCGACTTCGGCCAATCCCCCGTCCTCGTCAATCTCCCCGCCAACAAACGCGCCTTGGTGATCGGTCAAAAGTCCGGCGTCGTTCACGCCCTCGACCCCGACGCCGAAGGCAAAGTAATCTGGCAAACCCGCTTAAGCCCCGGCGGCAAACTCGGCGGTCTCCAATGGGGCTCCGCGTCAGATGGAACCAACCTCTACGCCGCCGTCTCCGACATCACCTTCGAAGGCCGCGCCCTAAGCCCCACCATCGGCGGCGGCCTCCACGCCCTCCAACTCACGACCGGTGAAAAGGTCTGGTCCGCCCAATCCATCCCCTGCCCAGAAAACAAACCCAACTGCAGCCCCGCCCAATCGGCCGCCGTCACCGCCATGCCCGGCGTGGTCTTCTCCGGTTCGCTCGACGGCCACCTCCGCGCCTACGACACAAAAAACGGCGCAATCATCTGGGACTTCGACACCGCCCGGCCCCACCCGGCCGTCAACGCCGACGCCGCCCGCGGCGGCTCCATCGACGGCCCCGGCCCCGTCCTCGCCGGCGGTATGCTCTTCACCAACTCCGGCTACGGCGCCTTCGGTGGCCAGCCCGGCAACGCCCTGCTGGCCTTCTCCGTCGACGGTAAATAACTAGCCCAGCTTCCAAGGCTTCCGGTACTGCCGCGTCACGCGCTTCTGCGCGTCTTTATCCCCAACAACCGTCTCGGTGGCATCGTTCCACTCAATCCGCCGTCCCGTCCGGTACGCGATCGTTCCCAGGTGCCCGCCCTTGGTCAGCCGGTGCCCATACTCCACATCGCACGTCGTCAACTTCCGGCTCTTGATCGAATCCAAAAACTCGCGCAAATGCCCAGGACTATCGGGAATCGTCGGATCCGGCCGCTTGAAATCGGTCGTCTCCTTCCCCTTCCGGAACACTTTGTGCTCGCCGTAATTGGTGACAATCGTCCCATCCGTGCCCTGAAATGCCGCGCCAATCCCCCAGTTCTCAAACCCCGGAGGCCCCTGCGGATTCAAACTCCAAACCACATTCAACCCCGGATACTCATACTGCACTTCCAGGAAATTAGGCGTCTCGGCGTTGTCATCGGTCAACTCGCGCCGCCCCGATGCCGACACGAACTTCGGCGCCTGTAAGTCCATCGCCCAATAAACCACATCGGTAATGTGGCACCAGAAATCGATAAACATCCCGCTCGAATAATCCCAGAAATAGCGGAAGTTGAAGTGTGACCGGTTCGGGTTATATGCCCGCTTCGGCGCCGCCCCCAGCCACATCTCGTAGTTGAACTCCTTCGGCGCCGGCCCATCCGGTGGCGTCCCCAGGCCCTTGTTTTCCGACGTCTTCCACACCGCCACGCGTTGAATCTTCCCCACCGCGCCGCTCTTCACCAGTTCCACCACCCGCCGGTAATTCGGCAAGTCGTTGTGGATGTGATTGCCCATCTGCGTCACGCGATTATTGGCCCGCGCCGCCTTCACCATCGCCCGCCCCTCGCCAATCGAATAGCTCAGCGGCTTCTCCACAAAAACGTCTTTCCCCGCCTTGCAAGCCTGAATCAGCGGCATCGCATGCCAGTGGTCCGGCGTCGCCACGCAAACGGCGTCAATCTCTTTGCTCTCGAGCAATTTCCGATAATCGCCAAACGTCGCCGGGGTCATGTTCCGCACGGTCTTAATGCGTTCCACGGCCTTGTCCACCCGCGTTGAATCCAGGTCGCACACCGCCACCGGATTCATGTCCGCGTGCTTCAAAAACCCGTTCAACCGGCTCGTGCCCATGCCCCCAACGCCGATAAACCCGACGTTGATCCGGTCGCTCGGCGCCCCAAACCCCGAACGCAAAAACGCCGGTGCCGTGCCGGCCAAAGCCATCAATTCGCGACGTGTCATCTTGTTCCTTAGTAACTATGTTTATCTGACGCTCAATCTCTGGTGGTTGTCCAATGTATCACCTTGGTCAATAACTCCCCGTCCGCGGTGAAGGCGAAGCTGAGTGTTCGTCCATCCGCGTTCCAAGACGCAGTCGCTCGTGTATCGGTGGATTCGATTGAACCATTTGTTCTTTTTGAGAAAGTGATTCTGGTCGACTCTGCATCGTCGGCGAATTTAACGTCTATCGATGCGATGGGTTCTCGTTTTTTGTCGTCCATTGGCACGATCTTAGCAGAACAAGACGACCTCATGGCTGCAAGCGAGTGGACTGCCACTTTTAAAGATACGCGCGGAACGTTTTTCGCTTCTCGGTGCACCAACTCACCCAGCGCCGTTGATACTGGAGTTACTTCGGAGTGCGCTGCCCATTGCTTTCAGGAGTAACTGGCTTCCATTCATGGGCTAGTCGCTGCGCTTCCGCAATTTGCTGTGCAGTCATCATCTTTGAAAGCAGGTTTCTAGTTTCTACAAACTTGTTGTGATCGGTGCCTTTCGCGAGCGACGATGCGATGTTGATCCACTTATGCGCTTCAACGTAGTCCTGGGGGACCCCCTGCCCTTGCAAATAGAGAAAGCTAAGATTGTGTTGGGCATCGGCATTACCTTGATCCGCAGCTCTACGGAACCAATTCGCGGCGGTTGAGAAATTCTGCTCTACACCTTCACCGAATTGGAGCTTTAGTCCGATCTGAACCTGCGATGCTACGTGGCCATTTTGGGCGGCCAACTCAAACCATTTTGCTGCTTCAGCGAAGCTCTGGGGGACGCCATCGCCGTTATTGTATAGCTTGCCAAGGTAGTGTTGCGCAAACGAGTGCCCTTGCTCAGCCGACTTGCGATACCACCTAGCTGCCTCAGCGTAGTTCTGCGTGATTCCGGCAGCCGGTACTCCCTGATGGTACATGCTCCCAAGTACACCTTGTGACCCAGCGTCCCCGAGCGCAGCAGCTTCGTGGAACAAGCTTAAAGCAGTCGGATAGTCACCGTCTTCAAAGTGCTTCTTAGCAAGGTTTCTGCATTCAACAGCTAGCTTTCGATCTGCCTCCGTGTTTCCTTTCCCCGCCATCCGGCGCAATTCACTTAGAGTGCCTAGCGATTCGCTATTTGGGGATTGACCGTAAGCCGAGAAGCACAGGGGTGACACCGTAAGTAGAAAAACCAACACGTGAATACACGCTTTCTGTGCGTCAGCGTACATCAACGAGGATCCATTCACTCGAGTATAACGGCTCTTTAAGTACATCACTGTCTCCTCCCCGCGCGACCGGAATCTGAGCGTTAGATCATCAAGATGATATCAAATAGCGGGCAAGAGCATTGCATAACTAATGAAGGTGCAAATGGAAAAACAGGTAATCCGTCCCCGGCGGCACATGCCCCAGTTGCCGCAGCATCCCCATCACCTGCCCGCGATGCAGCGTCGCGTGATTGACGATGTGCAGCAGCACCTTCCAATGCGCCAGCGAGTACCCATCGCCGTTCAGCCGTTTGAATGTCAAATCAGATTCAAACAACGCCTCCGGCGCCAACTCCACAAAATCCCGCAGCGCCTTGATCACCACCGGCCAATGCTCTTTCAATGCCGCCACGTCCGGCCCGGGCTCCGGGTCCATAAAGGCCGCCAACGTCCGCCCCTCCAGCCGCGCCAGCCACGTCCGGTCGGCGTAGTAGATGTGCTGCAACGTCCCCAACAGCGACGTATGCGACACCTGCAAATCCCGCGTCAGCTCTTCCGCCGTCAACCGCCCCGCCGCGTCCAACAACCGCAACGACGCCCAGAGCGTGTAGTCAAAATGAGTCAACAATGCATCGCGCGAAATGATCATACCGCCCTCCGTTTCCGCAATTCATCCACACTCACCGCCAGAATAATCACCGCCCCAATAATCACCTGTTGCCAGTACGGATTGATCCCCAGCAAATCGCACCCATTCGCCAGCAAACCCATAATAAATCCGCCGATGAGCGTCCCCACAACGGACCCCTCACCACCCCGCAAACTCCCGCCCCCAATCACCACCGCCGCAATCGCCTGCAACTCATACCCCTGCCCCGCCGTCGGCTGCCCCGTCATCAATCGCGACGCTTCAATCATCCCGGCCAACCCAGTCAGCAACCCGCCAATCGCGTAGATAGCCGTCGTATGAAACTTTACCGGAATGCCCGCGTAAATCGCCGCGTCCTGGTTACTCCCAATCGCGAACGTATACCGCCCCAGTCGCGTATGGTCCAGCAAAAAATGCACTAAAAATGCGCAAACCACCAGCAGTAACAACACAAACGGAACGCCCAGAACCGTGCCTTCTCCCAAATACGAAAACGCCTTCGGAATCTCATGCACCGGCAACCCGTTCGACACGACGAGAGCCAGCCCGCGCACAATGCCCATCGTGCCCAACGTCACAATAAACGGGCTGATATTCAGCCGCGTAATCAACACGCCATTGAGCAATCCAAACAGCCCGCCCGTCAAAATCCCAACCAAAACGCCCACCAGAATCGGCTGCCCCTTCGACATCGCCATCGTGCCCATCAGCCCGCCCATCGCCAGGATCGAACCCACCGAAAGATCCACGCCGCTGGAAATAATGATCAGCGTCATCCCCAGCGCCATGATGTTGAACACCGCCGTCTGCCGCACCACCGACGACAAATTCGTCGCCGTCAAAAAGTGCGGCGTCGCAATCGAAAGTGCGACAACCAGAATGATCAACGTAATAAACGGCAGCAGCCGCTGAACGGTCTTCATAGCTCCAACTCCGTGCCAGACGAGGGCAATGTAGCCAATCGCATAATCTCTTCTTGGGTTGTGCGTCCGGGCAGTTCCCCCGCCAGTCGCCCCTGCCGCATTACCAGAATGCGGTCGGCCACCTGCAGCAACTCCGGCAACTCCGAACTCACCATCAGGATCGCGGCGCCCTGTCGCGCCAACTCATCCATCACCTCAAACACTTCCACCTTCGCGCCAATATCAATCCCTCGCGTCGGTTCGTCAAACAAGAACACCTTCGCTCCGCGCGACACCCACTTCGAAATCACAACCTTTTGCTGATTCCCTCCCGACAATCGGCCCGCCTTCTGCGCGCCGGAATCGCAACGGATCCGCAACCGCTCAATCGCCTTCGCCGTAATCTCCCGCTCAATCCCGTGCTGCAAAACGCCATACTTCGACGGCACACCCGCCAGCGTTACGTTCCACGAAATCGGCAACTCCCGCGCCAGCCCCGTCTTCTGCCGGTCCTCCGGAATCAGCGCCACACCATGGCGCACCGCATCCCGCGGACTTCCGATCGACACTTGCTCCCCGCCCACCCAGATCTGCCCTGCACTAGGCTGATCAAGTCCAAAAATAGCCCGGCACAACTCCGTTCGTCCCGCGCCCACCAGCCCGGCCATCCCCACAATCTCCCCGGCCCGCACCGTCAACGAAACATCCTTCACCGACGGCGGCGACGTCAAATTGTGCACCCGCAACAGCTCTGCCCCCGGCGTCACCGGCTCCCGCTTATACAGCGCCGCCACCTCCCGGCCCACCATGTAGCGAATCATGCTGCTCGTCGAAAGCGTCGACATCGACTCGCTATGCACCGTCTCCCCATCCCGCAGAATCGTCACCCGGTCGCCCACGCTCCGCAGTTCATCCATGCGATGTGTAATGTAGATCACGCCCGTCCCGCGATCCCGCAGCGTCCGCACGATCTTGAATACCTCATGCGTCTCCGCCTCGGACAGTGACGACGTCGGCTCGTCAAAAATCAACAACGACGTCCCATGCTGAATCGCCCGGCAGATCTCCACCAACTGCTTCCCCGCCGGGCTCAGCCGTTCCACCTTCCACTCCGCCTGCAACGGAAACCGGTGTTCCTCTATTAACCGCCGCGCCTTGTCGAACATCGCCCCGCGGTCCACCAGCCCGAACCGGTTCGACATCTCCCGCCCCAGAAAAATGTTCTCCGCCACCGTCAAATGCGGCGCCAGCAAACTCTCCTGGTGCACCATCGCAATGCCGACCTTCGCCGCCTCCACCGGGTTCGCGAAGTTCACCGATTCTCCGCGCCACTTCATCTCCCCGCCGTCGCGCTGGTACAGCCCAGCGATGATTTTCATCATCGTCGACTTCCCCGCGCCGTTCTCGCCCATCACCAGATGGACCTCTCCGGCGTTCACCGACAGGTCTCCGTTTCGGAGTGCGACGACACCTCCGAACCGCTTCTGCACCCCTTTGAGTTCGAGCAGCATCACAAAAGGGATAGTGTACACCCGCCGCCAATTCGTCCATCAGTCCCGCTTCCCCGTCCCCGTCGAAAAGCTCTTCGCTTTCCACGAACGCGACGACATCTTCACCCTCCTCCTCCCCCCTTGGCAAAAGGTGAAAGTCATCTCCCGCACCGGCGGCCTGAAAACTGGTGCCCGGGTCGAGTTTCGCCTTCTCTTCGGGCCGTTCTACAAAACCTGGGTCGCCGTCCACACCGAATACGAGCACAACCGCCTCTTCACCGACGTCCAGGAAAAGGGCCCCTTCGCCGGGTGGCGCCACCGCCACCGGTTCATCCCCGATGGCCCCAACGGCTCCTTCCTCCGCGACGAAATCGAATACTCCCTCCCCCTCGGCCTCGCCCCCCTCCTCGGCCGGTTCGTGGAAAAGGACCTCCGTCGCATGTTCGAGTTCCGCCACCAGTCCACCTACAGTAAACTGATCGAGGTATGACCCGGCCACTCCTCATCATCCTCGCCGCCGCGGCTCTCTTCGCGCAACCATCCGACCCCGCCTTCTTCGAATCCAAAATTCGCCCCGTCCTTGTCCAGTCCTGCTTCCCCTGCCACAACTCCAAACTCAAATCTCCGATGGGCGATCTTGTCCTCGACACCAAATCCGGCCTCCGCAAAGTCGCCCAAACCCGCCTCCTGACGGCCCTCAAATACACAAACCCCCAACTCCAAATGCCGCCCAGCGGCAAGCTCCCCCAGCCCGTCATCGATAACTTCGAAGCCTGGATCTCCGCCGGTGCCAACGACCCCCGCCCCGAAACCGCCACCCAAGCCACCACCCCTCTCCGCGGCATGTCCGTCGAAGCCGGTCGCAAGTGGTGGGCCTTCCAACCGGTTCACGAACTCCCCGCGCCCGCCGTCAAAAACGCCCAGTGGCTCAACCGCAAAATCGACGCGTTCCTCCTCGCCCGCCTCGAAGAAAAATCCCTCGAACCCTCGCAAAAAGCCGATAAACGCACTCTCGCCCAGCGTCTTTATCTCGATCTCACCGGCCTCCGCCCCACCTACGAAGAGATCGAATCCTTCGCCAACGACGCCAGCCCCAACGCCTATCAAACCCTCGTCGAAAAACTCCTCGCCTCCCCGCACTACGGCGAAAAATGGGGCCGCCACTGGCTCGACGTCGCCCGCTTCGCCGAAGACAACCCAACCAGCGAAGCCACCAACCCGCCCTACCCCTACGCCTGGCGCTACCGCGATTGGGTCATCGAAGCCATCAATAAAGACGTTCCCTACAACCAATTTCTAAATCTCCAACTCGCTGCCGACAAGCTGCCCAACGCCAGTCGCGCGGACCTCCGCGCCCTCGGCTACCTCGGCGCCGCCCCCGTCTATCACAAGGACCAGCGCCTCTCCCTCGACGTCATCAGCACCTTCCTCAGTGACGACTGGGACGAACGCGTCGATGCCGTCTCCCGCGGTCTCCTAGGTCTCACCGTCGCCTGCGCCCGCTGCCACGATCACAAGTTCGACCCCATCCCCACCAAGGACTACTACGGCTTGGCGAGCGTCTTCGCCTCCACCATGCGCTCCGAACGCCCCACGTTCGACATCGACCCCCAAGTCGAAGCCCGCTTCCAATGGGTCCAGCGCCGCCTCTTCGATCTCGCCTACTCCCGCAATCTCCTCACCGGCGAAGCCTCCACCGTCGTCGGCGCCGCCGAACGTGTCGCCCGCTGGAAACAGGAAATCGCCCAGCTCCAAAAGGAAACCGAAGCGCTCACCGATCGCTACCCGGTCCTCGTCAAATACCTCGAACGTTTCTGGCGCGATCCCTCGCAACAAGCCAAACAAGCCGTCGCCGCCCGCCGCCGTCCCGGCGCCTCCGACGAGCCCTTCATGAATACCGTCTACGACGCAGCCAACTACGTCGACGGCTCCGACGACAACTACACCTGGCTCCACTACAAGCCCAACGAACCCCGCGACCTCAACGTCTTCCTCCGCGGCAACGTCGCCACGCAAGGCGAACCCGCCCCTCGCCGATTCCTCAGCGTACTCGCCCAATCGGATCCCAAACTCACCAACGGCTCCGGCCGCCTCGACCTCGCCGAAAAGATCGTCACCGACGCGGCCCCGCTCACCGCCCGCGTCTTCGTCAACCGCGTCTGGGCCTGGCACTTCGGTCGCCCGCTCGTCGCGACGCCCAGCGACTTCGGCACCCAAGGCGACAAGCCCTCCCACCCGGAACTCTTGGACGATCTCGCCGCCCGCTTCATCGCCAATGGCTGGTCTCTCAAGTGGCTCCACAAAGAAATCCTCCTCTCCAGCGCCTGGCAACAAGCGAGCAACCGCCGCCCCGATGGCGACAAAGTTGACCAGTCCAATACCCTCCTCTGGCGAATGAACCCCCGCCGCCTCGAAGTGGAAGCCTACCGCGATTCGCTGCTGAAAATCTCAGGCGCCCTCGATCCCAAAATCTACGGCATCTCGCAAGATCTCGACGCCGACACCAACACCCGCCGCACCATCTACGGCCGCATTGGTCGCGGCCGCCTCTCGAATCTCCTCAAGATCTACGACTTCCCCGACCCCACCCAAACCAGCCCCAGCCGCGACTTGACCACCACCCCCCTC
>CANIFK010000099.1 GCA_947466555.1 Acidobacteriota bacterium
GTGGCAGCGGGAGTTTGGGTTGGGGTGATCGTTGCTGTTGGGGTTAGACCTGCGGCGGCCGTCAGCGCTGGGGTGACGGTTACTGTGGGAGTTGGGCTTGCCGCGGGTGTCTGCGTTGGGGTGATGGTCGCTGTTGGCGTTAGACTTGCAGCGGGTGTTTGGCTGGGGGTGATGGTTACCGTCGGGGTGGGGCTGGCGGCCGGTGTTTCGGTTGGGGTGACGGTCGCTGTTGGCGTTAGACTTGCTGCGGGCGTCGCCGTTGGGGTGACGGTTACCGTGGGCGTAGGGGTGGTGGCGGGTGTTTCGGTCGGGCTTGGAGTTGCCGCAAGGGTTTGACTTGGGGTGAGCGTCGGAGTCACAGTCGGACTGACGGAGGGAGTTTGGGTGGGGCTCGGTCCGGGGGAGCTGGTGGCAGTGATCGTAACAGTCGGCGTGGGGGTAACGGTTACGGTTGGCGAAGGGGTTCCGGTGGGAGTAATGGTGGGAGTCGTGGTCGGGCTGGGCGAAGGACTCACCTTGGCGCTGGCAGACGGATGGGGCAGGGATGGCGTTGGAGTGCCCCACAGGTTGCCGCTGTTGGTTCCGTATGCGGGTGTGCCAACCGAAGTAACCACGGGCCGGCTCCACGCCTGGGGCGGATCTATTTGCCCCTCGACGGGGGGCGCGGTCAGGCCAAGAGCCTTGAGAAGATCCCGGCGTCCGAAGGGCTGCGAAGGCTCCTCAGAAGCGCGCAGCGAATCTTCGGAGTTCCTAGGTGAGTCTTCCATTCGATGCAGAAGGCCGAGCAGGCCTACTGACCGAGTGTAGCATACTGAAAAGTGGAAGGATTCGAAACCGGCTCGCTATGACAGATCTCACAGGATTTATTGATTATCGGGGCTACGCGGCGATGCAGCATGCTGAGGCCATCAATGTATTCCGCCGGTTCATTACACGGGTGAGGCCACAACGGATCGTAGAAATCGGAACCGCGCAAGGCGGCTTTGCGCTAGCTCTGCGACACGTATTGGATGAAGCAGGCCTCTCCGCCGCCGTGGTTAAATCCTTCGATATCTATCGTTGTCCTTGGTTTGAGACCCTCACCGAGTCGAACCTGGAATTCATCACCGAGGACGTTTTTCACCCCGCATACTCCGCGCTTTCGAAGCCGGAGCTGATTGTCCCATTTATTCAGGAGCCCGGAGTTACTATCGTACTTTGCGACGGAGGCTATAAGATCGGAGAATTCAACCTGCTGGCCCGTTACATCAAAGAGGGCGATTACATTCTCGCGCACGATTACATCGAGACAGAGTCTGCCTTTCACCAGGATTTTCAAGGGAAGATTTGTAACTGGCACGAAGTACGTGAGTTAGATATTGCAGAAAGCTGCGTGGAGTATGGACTGGACGACTATGAGCGGGACGAGTTCCGGAACGTAGTTTGGGTTTGTAAGAAGAAACGGACGCTGTTATTGTAACGGGAGCCGGCGGCCATTTTGTAAGTTACAGAGCGGACGATGGGAGTGCGCCAGTAACGTGAGATATTCGGAGCGTGAACAGGTCAATCCGTTGGCAAATAGGCGATCAAGGCAGGAGTAGTAGGCCGCATTGAAGGCATGGATCGCGGATCGCTGGCCGCCGACTACGTCGCCCCTGACGGAGAACAGGATGGCTTCGAGGGGAGAGTCGAGCCAGAGGCGGGTGGCGTGTTCGAGACCCTCGCGTTCGGGCGCGGCGCCGCAGGGCAACCACAGGCGGGCGTCGCTGGTAAGTTGCTGGACGGCGTATTGCAGGCCTCCGGCGGGGAGGGCTAGCAGCGCGGCGGCGTCCACCCAAAGCAGATAGTCGGTTTGAAAAGGGTTGAACAGAGCGGCGTCATTGAGGAGGAAGATCGAGCTCAAGGACAGCCAGAGTGGCATGGCGTCCGGCCCGCTGAGATGGGAGAATTGCGGCTGGGCGGCGAAGTGATCGAAGGTCCGCGCCATGAGGAAAGTGGAATTCGCTCCGCGTCCGCGAACGGCCAATTCGGCCGATCCGGGCTCGGCGTAGAGAAACAGGCGCAAGTTCCCGTCGAGTGAGTTGAGTAAGTGCTCGGGCCGGGGAGACTGGCATCCGATTAATGAAGTAACTATCGTGACGTTTTCGAGTCCGAGGGGTGGGCCGGGGGGAGGAGGAACCGTGAGATGGTCGTGGCGGATCGATTCCCAAAACTCGGAGGCGACTGCGTCGAGATTGAAGCCATCGGTGGTGAAGACGTAGTCATTGGCGGTCAGGAACCCGGCGGCCGCTTCCTTTTCCTCGCTGGAGAGGTTGACATACTCGATCCGAATGACCTTGGGCCGCCAGCGCGTGCAGTCGAGTTGGCGAAGGATGCGGAAGTCCCAACCTTCGGCATCGATGCAGAGAATATCGAAGGCTTCGATACGGTGGCGTTCGAGAAGTGCATTGAGGGTGAGGCAGGGCACTTCGATCATTTCGCCGTAGCGGCGGACGGTTTCGGCATCGCCTTCGGAGCCGAGTCCGTTGCGCGGAGGCGCGATGGCCGACATGCCGCCAAAGCACTCGTGGATCAGTCCGCTATCGATCGCGTTCTGGTTGATGGTCAGCATCTTCGTGGTGCCGTTATGGTCGGCGATCGCACAGTTTTCATAACGGTTGTGCGGGCTGCAGCCGGCGGCGGCGTAGTTGGCGACGAGCCTCCTGAACTGCTCGGGAACGGGTTCGACGAGGAGGCCGGACCAGCGATAGGTGCGGACAAAGCCATGGAAGTCATCAAAAGAAACGCCATCCATGGCGCCAATCACGACAAAGCCTGGTTGAGCGCCGGATAATCCCAGATAGTGCAGGGCGTGATCGAAAGGGTGCATTAGTGATTCCATGGGAAGAGGAGCCGGTTTGCGGGCGGCGGGGTACGGAGCATCTGATCGAAGAACTGGCTGAAATTGACTTCGTTCGGGTTGTAGTAGCTCCATCCTTCGTGGTACCAGGAGTCGAAGGTGAAGGTGGTGAACAGCTCCGGATGGTCGGCCAGCAGGCCGGTCAGGATGCTTTCCTCAAAATACAGTTTGTTGTCGGCGAGGATGGCCAGGCACTTCTGTTCGAAGAGCTGGCACAGCGTTTCGACGGCGTTGCGATTGCCGCCGAAAAGACCAGCCACGATCCCGGTAGCGTCCTGGTAGGGCCGTTGGAGGTAGTGTTCCGGGATACCGCGCTGGTGAGGGTCGGTGGATTTGAGGGCAAGTATGCGGTGGCCGGCTTTCTCTTGCATGCGGGTGTAGAGTTCCGGGCAGAAAGCGGCATCCACGCGGTGGAGGTCGCCGGCGGCAAGAGCCTCCGCGGTGGTGTAGTTGGTGGAAATCACGTTGACGTTAGCAAGCCCGGCATCCACCCAGAAGAGGTTTTGGGCGCCCGGAAAACGGCGCAGCGCTTCGCGGAGCATATAGAACTTACCCCACATGATTTCGACACACCGTTGCTGCCATTCAAAGGAGGAGTAGTTTTCGGGATATTCGGCCTTGATGCGCTGGATTTCGTCGGAATGCGGGAGGTCGGTGATTTCGATGGGAACCCAGGTGATCTGGTGCTGGCGGCCGGCAAAGAACTCTTCGTTCAAGGAGATATCGGCGAGTGGAACGAAGCAGAGAATCGGAAGGGCGCTCGCGCGGGCGATGGTCGCCAGGGATTGGCGGTAGGATTCGCCGCGGTTGAGGCGGCCGCCGAACCGGGTTCCCGACAGACCGTCGTAGATGCAGGTGACGAGTAGGCTTTCGATTGGTGGCGAGGGCAAGGGCCGAACGGGCGGCGAGGCGGGATCCGTTCGCCGGGCAAAAAAGGCGTGGCTGGCAACAGGGCCGAGATGGAGACGACGATATCCCTGGCTGGCGAACAGGCTCCAGTGATTGCGCTGGATCTGCCACCGGCTGGGGTGGGGGCCAAGTCCGTAGAAGAACTCTGCCCACCAGCGGTTGGGCCAAACTGTTTCCAGCCAGCGGGAGCCGCGGGGCCAGCCGCAGTAATCATCCCCGGGGAGATCGGAGTCGGCGGTTTGGCGGGGCGGCAGGCCGAGGTACTGACGGGTGCGCGGGCTGAGAGGGATGTAGCGATCGAGGGCGAGAAGGGCAGACCACAGGTCCGGATAGCAGGTGCGGAGGGCCTGGCCTTGCCAGTGATCGGGCAGGCGTTCGGCGAGGAGGGCGAGGTCGACCAGATGGAGCTTTTTGAGTGGTTCCGCCAGTTTGCGCAGACCGCGGTACTGCATCCAGAGGAGGCGCTTTTCGCCGAGGTGTGCGACAGGGTAGCCCTGAATGGGGAACGAGGCGAAGGGACGTTCGAGATTGGAGAAATTCCCCGGGCAGTTCAGGATGGGAGTGAAGATCTCGCGATGCAGCTCAATGGCGATGGTCTCTCCCGAATCGGAGCGGCAGGCGACTGGCAGATGGTGGCTGAGGCGGTCGTAGCGGGTGTTTTCCGGAGGGGCGGAATAGCCGAGGGAGAGCAGCGTGTTGCGGGCGGCGGAGAGGGAATCGGGAGCTACCAGGAGGTCGATGTCTTCCATGGGGCGGAGTCCGGGTTCGGGGTAGGCAAGGTGAGAGAGAATGCCGCCTTTGAGCACGATCGCTTCGATTCCCTCGGCCGCGAGGGCTTTCAGGGCCTCAAGCATGGCGGCCGTCTGCTTCTGGGCCACGGATTTCTGGCGAAGACAGGCAGCGGCCAGGATGGGGCGCACGGCGGCAGGAAGTGGAACGTCGTGCCGCTTGAAGGTCCAATAGACCAAGGGTAGGAGTCGCTGCCCGTTGGCTTCCGTTAGGAAGGATTCCCAATCTTGGCAGGCTGCGGCCGCTGCTCTTAATTCGGGTCCTTCGTCGCTCCGGACGAAGGCGGTGCAGACGCTCTGGACGAGGGATCGGATACCTTATTGTACCGGATTATTCGCTTGGCGGACCGCGGGTAAATTGATGAATTCACGGGTAACGGTCGACGATTGCCGCACGGGATCGATGCCTCCCGGCAGGAGACTCGCGTCGGAATAGATTGCGCGGTCTGGTACAAGTTGTCGCCCGGCCCAAGAGATGCCCATCCTCTAACACACATAAACGCTATCGAGCTTGGCGAATTCCCTGAACATCTTCTGTTGATCATTGCCGGGTACGTGGGACTGGAGTTGTCGCAATCGATGCGGCGGTTCGGCAGCACGGTGACGATGTTCGATCGTAACTCGGCGTTGCTGCATCATGAGGATCACGAAGTCAGCGAGGGGATTGCAACCCTGTTCCGGGAGGAAGAAGTCGGCTTAACTCGGGGCGCCCGTGTTCAACAGGTCTCGGGGATGTCCAGCGATGCCATCTGCCAAGACGATTAACAGCGTCAAACTTGCCAATTGTGTGGCCAAGCTGAGCGCAATCTAGGGTAAGTTCAAATCTTGCCCCCGCAACCAACTTACTTTCGAGCATCTTTCGATCCCGAAAGTAACTCAGGCGGACAAATCGCTTCCGTCCTCAGCAACTGTAGCGGTGCTCCTTGCCCTCCTCCATCAGCCGTGACACCATAGCGGTTGACGGTCCGCCGCGCATGTCCACGGCTGGACAAAGGAGAACGGAATGGCATTTTCGAGACGCTACTTTTTCTATGGCGGATTGTTGGCAGGGGCGGTGCCCTCGCAGGGATTTGGCAGCACGCCTTCGCTGAAGGCGCTGGGGTATAAATCCCCGAATGAGAAGCTGAATTTTGCCGCGATCGGCTCTGGCGGCCAAGGTGCCGGCAACATTCGCGCCGCTTCGCCCACGGAAAACATCGTCGCCCTCTGCGACGTCGACGACCGCCGCGCCGCCGAGAGTTTCAAGGCGTTCCCGAAAGCCAGCACGCATCGCGATTTCCGCAAGATGCTCGATAAAGAAGCCGCGAATATTGACGCTGTCATCATCGCCACGCCAGACCACATGCACGCCACTGCGGCCATGTGGTGCATGGAGCGCAATAAGCACGTTTACGTGCAAAAACCGCTGGTTCGTACGATCTGGGAAGCCCGCCAAATGCGCCTCGCCGCGGCGAAGTATCGCGTCGCCACGCAGATGGGCAACCAGGGTTACTCGAACGAAGGCACCCGCCAATGCGCCGAGATCATTTGGAATGGTGACGTGGGCAACGTCAGCGAAGTCCACGCGTGGAGCGACCGGCCGCTGTGGCCGCAAGGGCTGACCTCGATTCCCAAAGACGAGCCCGTCCCGCCGACGCTCGATTGGGACCTCTGGCTCGGCATCGCCGACAACCGCCCCTTCAGCGCCGGTGGCCGCACCGAACCCGACCGCTGGGGTGGCTACTTCTATCAACCCTTCAACTGGCGCGGGTTCTACGACTTCGGCTGCGGCGCTCTGGGCGACATGGCCTGCCACATTTTGGGCGCGCCCAACATGGCTCTGCACCTCTCCAAGCGCAAGATCATCGGCGTCGAGTGCATCAAGAAGGAAGGCGTCAGCCCCTTCATGTTCCCGAAAGCCTCGGTCATCCGCTTCGACTTCGCGGCCTACGACAACATGCCGCCGCTCAAGGTCTTCTGGTATGACGGTATGAAGGAAAACCCCAAGATCGCCGGCGTTCCCGAAGGCGAATGGGTGGGCGACCCGCCGTCGGTCCGGCCCCCTGCCGGACAGGCTCCGCAGCGTGGCCCCGCCCCGCGCGCCAACGGTGCCGACTTCCAGTCGCCGGGCCGTGTCTACAACGCCGCCCAGTTCGACGCGCTCAAGGCGGCCGGTGGCGAACTCCGCTTCCCCACGCCCAACGGCAGCGTCTTCATTGGCGACAAAGGCCTGCTGACCACCGGCACCTACGGCGAAGTCACGCGCCTGCTGCCCGTCGAAAAGATGAAGGACTACAAGATGCCGGCGCCGATGCTTACCCGCTCGCCCGGTCACATGCGGGACTTCATTCGCGCCTGCAAGGGTGGCGACCCGGCCTGTTCCAACTTCGATGTCGCCGCGCCGTTCGTCGAATGGATGCTGCTCGGCGTCATCGCACTGCGTCACGAAGGCAAGCTGGAATACGATCCGGACAAGATGCGGATCACCAACAATAACGATGCGAACAAACTCCTGAAACCCACCTTCCGCAAAGGTTGGGAGTTCCACACCGTCAAGGCGTAACCACTCGAAAAGGGGCGGCCCGGTCCGCCCCTTCCACGCGGCTCGAAATTCGCGTTGCGCTCCCGGAGCCACTGACACAAAATGAGAGCGGACATGATTACACGCCGCCTGTTTGCGATCTCCGCACTGCTCTGCCTGCTGCCGGCCGTGCTCCCGGCGCAGGATGCTTTCGCGCGCGAACTGCAGCCCCTGTTGAAGCAGTATTGTCTGGGTTGCCACTCCGCGGCGCGCCACGCCGGGGACCTGAATCTGGAGCAGTTCAGCACCACCACCGACGTGCTGAAAACGCCGAAGATTTGGGAAAAAGTGATCGAGCAGGTCTCCCTTGGCGAGATGCCGCCCAAGGCTATGCCGCAGCCCTCCGCCGCCGAACGGGAGCGGCTGTTGACGTGGGTGCGTGGCGCCCTGCGAACGGCCGCCGAAGCGCGCGCCGGCGACCCCGGGCCCGTGGTCCTGCGCCGGTTGAATAACGCCGAATACACCTTCACCGTGCGCGATCTCACCGGCGTCCAAACGCTCGAACCAGCCCGCGAATTCCCCGCCGATGGCGCCGCCGGCGAAGGCTTCACCAACACGGGCAACTCGCTGGTCATGTCGCCGTCGATGGTGACCAAGTACCTCGACGCCGCCAAGGAAATTGCCAATCATGCCGTCCTCCTTCCCGATGGCATCCGCTTTTCTCCCAACACCTCCCGTCGCGACTGGACCAATGAATCGCTCGACGAAATCCGCGCCTTTTATCAGCAATTCACCGAATCCGGCGGTTCGGAAACGGTCACGCAGCAGGGCATCGCGCTGGACAAAAACCGGGGCGGCGCGCTGCCGTTGAAAAGTTATCTCACCGCCTCTCTCGCCACACGCGCCGGGCAGTCCGTGGACGCGGTAGCCCGCCGCGAGAAGCTCAGCCCGAAGTACCTCGGCCTGTTGACACGCCTGCTCTCGGGCACCACGCCGTCGCCGATCCTCGACGGTCTGCGCCGCAAATGGCGCGCCGGCGACATCGCGGGAATGGTGGCGGAAATTGAAGAGTGGCAGCAGACGCTGTGGAAGTTCAGCAGCGTCGGGCATATCGGAAAGCTGGACGGCCCGAAGGCGTGGATGGAGCCGGTCACGCCCGTCGTCGCCAAACAGGAGTTCCGCACGAAGCTTGTCGCGCCCCCGGGCGCCAGCGAGGTGAAGCTCTTCCTGGTGGCCGACGACGCGGGCGACGGCGCCACCGGCGACGCCGTGATCTGGCAGGAGCCGCGCATTTCGATCGCCGGCCGGGCGCCCGTGCCCCTACGCGACGTCCGCGGCATGGTGGCGGCATTGAGCAAACAGCGCGAAGTCATCGTCGCCGATACTGCCGCCGCGCTGAACGCCGCTGCCGGTCTTTCCAACACCGCGGTAAACCCCGTCGCCCGCCAAGCCTGGTTCGATTATCTCGGCGTCACCAAAGGCGCCGGCATCAAGCTCGATCTCCTCACCACCCGCATCGAAAAGGCGGCCACGTTCACCTTCATTCAAGGCTGGGGCGGCGGCAAACAGCCGTCTCTGCTGGCCAATTCCACCGCGCAGCACGTCCGCATTCCCGGCAACATGAAGGCCCACGCCGTGGCGCTTCTGCCCACTGCCACGCACAAGGCCGCGGTCGCGTGGCGCAGCCCCATCGCCGCCGCCATGCGTGTCGAAGCCACCATCACCCCGGCCCACGCCGAATGCGGCAACGGCGTCGCCTGGTCGTTGGAGCTCCGCCGCGGCGGCACCCGCCTGCGCTTGCGCGAAGGGGTTGCGCGCGGCGCCGCGCCGGTCCGCGTTCCTGCCATCGAACAGCTTTCCGCACAGCCCGGCGACCTCGTTTCCATCGTTCTCGATCCCCGCGAAGGGAACGCCTCCTGTGACCTGACGGACATCGAACTCGCCATCTCCGGCGGCGGCCAAACGTGGTCGCTCTCGCAGGATCTAGCCGCCAATGTCCTCGCCGCCAATCCCCATGCCGACAGCGCCGGCCGCCAGGATATCTGGCACATCTACAGTGAGCCTCTCGCCGGCGCCGGCAGCGGCACCGTGATCCCGACTGGCTCGCTGCTCGCCCGCTGGCAGGGCACCGACGACCCTGCGGAAAAGCGCCAGCTGGCGTCCGCGCTGCAATCGCTGCTCACCGCCGCGCCCCCGCCCGCAACCACGCCCGACGGCGCCCTCTACCGCCAGCTCACCTCGCTCGCCGGGCCTCTATTCATCGGCCTCTCGATCGATTCAGCCACCACCGCCCCGTCCAAATGGGGCCTCGACCCCGCCCGATTCAACGGCCCCAACCTCCCCGCCAAAGCCCCCTCCGTCATCGAAATCGCCCTCCCGCCCGACCTCGTTGCCGACAGCGAATTCACCGTCACGGGCGCTCTCGATCCCGTCGCCGGCGCCGAGGGCACGGTTCAACTCCAGGTCCTCACCGCGCCGCCCGCACCCGCCAAAGGGCTGCGTCCCAGCGGCACCTCCGTCCGCACCGCCGATGGCACCTGGACGTCCAATAATCAGCGCGTCACCTACGCCATGCCCGTTGTCGTCAACGAGCGCAGCGCCGCCCGCCGCCGCGTGGAAGCGGCCTTTGACGAGTACCGACAGATGTTCCCCGCCTCGCTCTGCTACACGAAAATCGTGCCCGTGGACGAAGTGGTCACCCTCACCCTCTTCCACCGCGAAGACCAGCATCTGGCCCGCCTTATCCTCACCGACGCGGAGAAGGCGCGGCTCGATAAAATGTGGCAGCATCTCCTCTTCGTCAGCCGCGCCCCGCTCACGCAGGTCGACGTGTTCGAGCAGCTCTGGCAGTTCGCCACCCAAGACGCCGACCCCTCCAAATTCGAACCCCTCCGCAAGCCCTTCAACGACCGCGCCGCCGCCTTCCGCCAGGAGTTGATCACCGCCGAACCGAAGCAGCTCGACGCCGTCATCGACTTTGCCAACCGAGCCTACCGCCGCCCCATCACCCCCGCCGAGAAGACGGATCTCCGCGCCCTCTACGCCCGGCTCCGTCAACAGGAACTCCCGCACGACGACGCCGTTCGCCTCACGTTGGCCCGCGTTCTCGTCGGCCCGGCCTTCCTCTATCGCACGGAAAAACCGCTACCCGGCCCGCGCCAGGGGCCGGTCAACGATTGGGAAATCGCCAGCCGCCTTAGCTACTTCCTCTGGTCCTCCCAGCCCGACGCCGAACTCCGCGCCGCCGCCTCCGCCGGCAAACTTCGCACCGCCGAAGGCCTCGCCGCCCAAACCCGCCGCATGCTACGCGATCCGCGCGTCCGCCGCATGGCCACCGAGTTCGGCACCGCCTGGCTCCACATCTCCGGTTTCGATTCGCTCGACGAAAAGAGCGAGCGTCACTTTCCCACATTCCGCGCCCTCCGCGGCGACATGTACGAAGAGTCCATCCGCTTCTTCACCGATTTTTTCCACGCCAACCGTCCCGTCCTCAGCCTGCTCGATGCCGATCACACCTTCGTCAACGAAGCCCTCGCCCGCCACTACGGCATTGATGGCGTCAACGGCCCCGAATGGCGCCGCGTCGAAGGCATGCGCGCCCGCTCGCGCGGAGGCGTGTTGGGCCTGTCGGCAACGCTCGCCAAGCAGTCCGGCGCCTCCCGCACCAGCCCCATTCTGCGCGGCAACTGGGTGGCCGAAGTCCTGCTCGGCGACAAGCTCCCAAGACCGCCCAAGGACGTCCCCCAACTCCCCGACGACGAAGCTAACCTCACTCTCACCATGCGCGAACTCACGGAAAAACACACCTCCGATCCGCGCTGCGCCGCCTGCCATCGCCGCGTCGATCCCTACGGCTACGCGCTCGAACGCTTCGATGCCATCGGCCGCTGGCGGGATAAGGATCTCGGCGGCCGCCCCATCCACACGAAGACGAAGGTCATGGATGGCACTGAGTTCGATGGCCTCGACGGCCTGCGCCAATACATCCTCACCAAGGGCCGCAACGCCTTCACTCGCCAGTTCTGCCGCAAGCTGCTCGGCTACGCCCTCGGCCGCGCCGTGCAACTATCGGACGAACCGCTGTTGACCGAAATGCAAACCCAACTCGCCACGGGCTCTCCCCAAGTGGGCGCCGTGATTGAGAAGATAGTCGGGAGCCGTCAGTTCCGCGAAATTCGTGGGCGCGATGCCGCGCCAGAGGAATAA
>CANIFK010000100.1 GCA_947466555.1 Acidobacteriota bacterium
CCCCAACCGCCCCGTCCACTCCCGCAACAACCCCGCATCCACCAAATACCGCTCCGACCCATCCATCAACAAGAACCGCCGTCCCCCCAAAGATTCGACCTCACCCTCCACCCCAATCGTCGACGCCAACCGGCAAAAGAACAATCCACCCGGCCGCAAAACCCGCCAAGCCCCCAACAACATCGCCCCAAACTCCGCGTCATCCAAAGCAAAATGCAAAACCGCACTCAAAATCACCACATCCGCGCACCCATCGGGAAACGTCATCGCCTGCACCGGCTCCACCCGGAAATTCGACTCCGGCAACCCCGCCCCCATCGCCCGAACCCCCGCCACCGCCTCCGCCGAAACATCCGCCGCCAAGACCTCATACCCCTCGCCCAAAAAATAAACCAGATTCCGCCCGCCCCCACACCCGGCGTCCAAAATCCGCATCCCCGGCCGAATCCGCCCCTTCAAAATCTGATCAAACAGATAAATATCAATATCCCCAAACTGCTCACGCACCGGATTCATCCGTAAATCATACGTCTGAAACCCGTGTCAGTCACCCTATTTTTATCCGTAAAGCGAAAATCAGTCACAAGACTTCAAAATAAAGTTTTTGTCGTACAACCCAAATCCCAACAACAACTTACCCAGACCAGTACTAAAAAATTCAAAGTACCGACCCCCAAAGTCGCATGCTAATTGTGGTTGTAGGAGGCATTATGCAAACTGCAAAAAACACCCGTTCCGAACAAGCTCGCATCAACGGAGCCAAATCCCGCGGCCCGATCACGCCGCAGGGCCAGCGCCGCGCCAGCACCGCGCCCCTCCAACACGGTCTCTACGCCACCGACGCCACCCTCAAACCCACCGTCGACGACACCCAATACGCCGCACTCCGCGCCGACTACCAGTCCGCCTGGGCCGCCCCCAACCGCGTCATCGCCGACAAAGTCGACGACCTCGTCGCCATCCGCTGGGAGCTCAACCGCGTCCGCGAAGTCCGCCGCCAGCACTTCGCCGCTCTCTACAACGACATCGCCGCCCACCACAACGCCAAAACCAACAATCAATCCATCGTCGCCGAAGCCGAAATCCAGGCCAACGCCGCCTCCGGAACCGTCGACCGCTTCGACCTCCGCATCCGCCGTTACCACCTGGAAATCTCCCGCATCGAACGCGACATCCTGCGCGATCTCCGCCACTTCTCCGCCAGCGCAGGGTCCCAAATGTCGTTGAAAACAAACGAAGTGGAACCCAACCAGAACCCAATCGATTGGGTTGAAGAGACCTTCGGCCTCGCCCTCGACCCCCACCAGGAGTCGGTCCTGACGACGACGGCCCAGACCACCGTCCTCGCCGCCGCCCGCTATAGCGGCAAGACAACGGCGCTCGCCCTCCGAGCGCTGCACGAAGTGGCCGCAAACCCCTTCGCCCAGGTGGCCTGCCTCAGCCCCACCGGCGGCCTCCTCGCCAAGGTGCAGGAACTCGCCCTCACCGCCGGCGCGACAACCGCCAACATCTCCGGCACAATCACCCGGGCCACAACCCTGGTCCTGATCGACGAAGCCACGCGTCTCAAAAACCAGCCGGCCCTCCCCGCGGGCATGCGAATGATCCTCGCCGGCACGCCAAAGGGCACCAAAAATTTCCTCCACGACCAGTGGCAACGCCCCGACGCCGCCAAAATCCACGGCCCCGCGGCCAACTGCGCCATCATCTCCGACGCGCTCCTCCAACGCGCCAAGGAAACCCTATCGCCCGCCCAACTCCGCCAGGAATTCGGAGCCGAATTCATCGACCCGCCCCAGCCGCGCTGCGACCTCCTACCCCTCGCCCAGTAGCCGGTACAGCGTCGACCGCGTCACGCCCAAAACCTCGGCCGCCTTGCTCTTGTTCCCGGCGAAATGCTCGACAACAGCCCGCGCGTGCCGCTGCGAAAGCTGCTCCAAACTGAGCAGTTCCAAGCCGCCGCCGTCCGCCGTGCCGCCATCCGCCACCGCAACCGGGACAGGCATAACCGGCACCGCAACCGCCACCCGCTGAAACGACGGCGGCAAATCGCGGACGTCCACAAACTCGCCATCGGCCATCATGCATGCCGACCCGATGACGTTCTCCAGCTCGCGCACATTGCCCGGCCACGAATGCCGCGCCAACAGCGCCTGCGCCCGTGGAGTCACGCCAGCTAAATTCTTCCCATACTCGCCGGCATAATGCGCCACAAAATGCCGAACGAGGAAAGGGAAATCCTCCATCCGCTCGGACAGGTTGGGCAGGTGAATCTCCACCATGCTCAGCCGGTAGTACAGGTCCTCGCGGAACGTTCCCGAACCCATCATCTCCTCGAGAGGTCGGTTCGTCGCCGCCACCACGCGCACGCTGATCTTCTTGGTCGCCGTCGCGCCAACTGGCTTAATCTCCTGCTGCTGGATCGCCCGCAGCAGTTTACTCTGCATCGCCAACGGCAAGTCGCCCAGCTCGTCCAGAAACAGCGTACCTCCGTGCGCCGCTTCAAACAGCCCCTTCTTGTCCGCCGATGCACCCGTAAAGGAGCCTTTCAAATGTCCAAACATCTCGCTCTCAAACAGCGACTCCGTGATCGCGGAACAATTCGCAATCACGAACGGTCCCGCCGCCACTGGACTCAAAGCGTGCAGCGCATGCGCGGCCAACTCCTTGCCGGTGCCCGTCGCACCCCGCACCAGCGCCACCCGGAAGTGCGGCGCCACCCGGCGGATCAGCGCGAACAGCTCCAGCATCTGCGGGCTCCGGCCCACCATGCCCTGGAACCGGTTGGCCTGCAATAACTCGGTCTCCAGCCGCGCCGCGTCAAACCGCCGCTGCGCGTCATCGACCAGCTCTTTAATCCGAGCCCGCAACGCCGCGATCTTCACCGGCTTGGTCAGGTAATCGGAAGCGCCCTTCCGAACAGCCTCAACGGCGGATTCCGGCGTGTAATGTCCGGTCAGCAAAATTACATCGGTGCCCGGCGCCGACTGCGTGATCTCCTCGAGCAGTTCGAGGCCGCTGACATCCGGCAACATCAGGTCGAGCAGCACTATCTGCGGCCGTTCCTCCGCCAGCACCACCCGCGCCTCGGCGCCATTGGCAGCGGTCAGGATACGCAGACCCATCGACCCCAGCGCATCGCGCACCAGGTCAAGACTCAGCGGGTCATCGTCCACCGCCAACAGCGAAAGAACCATACCCGCCAGCGTAACAAAACAAAAGAAAGGAGCCCAGGAAATGCAGCCCAACCGCCATCCGCGCCATAATCAACCCATGCGCAATTGGTCGTCGCGATTCGCGTCGCTCGATGAGATGATCTACGTTCTCATCGGCGCCCTCGTGCTCGCGCTCGGCGTCGGCGCCGTCTATCTCAACTGGCAAAAGGCCACGCAAGCCGATCTGCTCGCCCGCCAAAACCGCCGCGCCGTTGCCCTCCTCCGCCAGTTCCAATCCACCGTCGCCGAAGCCGAATCCGGCCAGCGCGGCTTCCTCCTCACCGGCGAAGCCGAATTCCTCGCCCCCTACACCCGCGCCATGGAATCGCTCGACGGCCAGCTCACCCAGCTCCGCGAACTCGGCGATACCCACGCCCCCATCGGCTCCGGCCTCCCCAAAATCGAGCAGCTCTCGTCCCTCAAAATTGCCGAACTCACCCGCTCCATCCAGGCCGGCTGGCTCGGCGAATGGGAGTTCGCCAACTCGCTCGTCGAACAAGGCCGCCTGCTCGACACCTCCGCCAAACTCCGCGACGTCATCGCCGACGTCGAACTCCGCACTCTCGAAGAAGGCGAGCGCCTCACCCAGGAAACGCTCTCCAGCATGAACATGGCCGCGTTCCTCTCCGTGCTCTGCTGCATCGGCCTCTTCGTCCTCTTCGCCATCGAAAACCAGCGCGTCGCCGCCCGCCGCCGTGCCGCCGAACACGCCAGCGCCGTCAAATCCGCCTTCCTCGCCTCCATGTCCCATGAGCTCCGCACCCCGCTCAACGCCGTCATCGGCTACAGCCAGATGCTCCAGGAAGAGGCCGAAGCCGACAACCGCACCACCGATTTTCAGGACCTCCAAAAGATCGAGTCTGCCGGCAAACACCTCCTCGAACTCATCAACTCCATCCTCGAAATGTCCAAAATCGAGGCTGGCAAAGTCGAAGTCCATGCCTCCCCCTTCCTCGTCCCCGAACTGGTCGACGAGGTCATCGAACTCGTCCGCCCCATGGCCGCCAAGAACGGCAACACGCTCGACATCGTTCTCGCGCCCGGCATCGGCCGCATGTATTCCGACGTCGTCAAAATCCGCCAGTGCCTGCTAAACTTGCTCTCCAACGCCAGCAAATTCACCCAAAAAGGCAAGATCACCCTCCGCGTCGAACGCGTCATCGAGGGCCAGCGCCCCTTCCTCCGCTTCGACGTCATCGACTCTGGCCCCGGCATCTCCACCGAAGAAATCACCCGCCTCTTCGAACCATTCCACCAACTCGAATCCACGCCCGTCCGCGGCAAAGGGCAGGGAACCGGCCTCGGTCTCGCCATCACCCAGCGCCTCACCCGCATGCTCGGCGGCGACACGCTCGTCCAATCGGAGCCCGGCGTCGGCTCGACGTTCACCCTCTCTCTGCCCGAAGAACTCACCCCCGGCTCGCTCCACGCCGCGCCGCCCCTCCGGCCCAGCGAAAAGCCAACCGTGCTGGTCATCGATGACGACGCCGCCATCCACGGCCTCGTCCGCCGCCTCTTCGAAAAGCATCCCGTCGAAGTCGCCGTCGCCCGCAATGGCGAAGAAGGCATGCGCATGGCCCGCGTTCTCAATCCGCGCGTCATCACGCTCGACGTCGTCATGGAAGGCGCCGACGGCTGGGAGATCCTCCGCCGCCTCAAGGCCGACCCCCAGCTCTCCCGCATCCCCGTCATCCTGATGAGCATCCTCGATACCCACGGCGACCCCCGCGGTTTCCTCGCCGACGAGGTCTTCACTAAGCCCGTCGATATCGATCGTCTGTCCGGCGCCATTCTTCGCCACGCCGCCACCGGTCGCGCCCACTCGGCCCTGATCGTCGATGACAGCCCCGACGCCCGCGGCATCCTGAAACGCCAGCTCCAAAACCTAGGCTGGACGATCTATGAAGCCGCCGATGGCGCCGAAGCCCTCGAAAAATGCGCGGCCATCCAACCCGGCGTCGTCGTGCTCGATCTCATGATGCCCAAGGTCGATGGCTTTGAATTCCTCACCCGCCTCCGCGCGACAGAACTAGGGCAGAAGACCCCCGTGCTCGTCGTCACCGCCATGGATCTTGACCCCGCCCAGCGCCAGCGGCTCAAGCAACAAGCCGCCGCCGTCGTCAGCAAAGGCGCCCTCCGCGGCAACGACCTGATCGCACAAGTCCTCGCCAGTCTCGAGGTATCGAAATGACCAAAGTCCTCCTCGTTGAAGACAACGAAATGAATCGCGACATGCTGCTCCGCCGCCTGGAGCGCAAGGGCTTCGAAGTGCTGACCGCCCTCGATGGCCAGCAAGCCATCGAAATGACCAAGGAGCACCAGCCGCAAATCGTGCTCATGGACATGAGCCTGCCCGTGCTCGATGGCTGGGAAGCCACCCGCCGCCTGAAGGCCGACCCCGCAACAAAGAATATTCCGATCATCGCCCTCACCGCCCACGCCCTCCCGGCCGAACGCGACCGGGCCATCGAAGCCGGCTGCTCGGCCTTCGAAACCAAACCAATCGACTTCCCCAAACTCCTCGCCGTCATGGAAACGGTGCAGAAGTGAAGGTGGCCTGCGAGGGCGCCATTCGCGAGACGGTCGAAGCCTGGGGCTGGCAAGTGGCCGACGACGCCGTCGACGCAACTCTCACCGCCAACGCCGACATCGTCGAAATCCGCTTGACCGCCAGCGGTCATCCGGACGATATCGCGTTCTTCCCTCTTAAGGAAGCCGAACTAAAGGCCCGCATCGAGCGCGCCCACGAGCGCCGTACCCGCCTTGCCAAGAGGCTGCATGACCTCCGGTCGCCATTGAACGCCATCCAGGGCTATGCCGAAATGATCGCCGAAACCGCTGACGGCGACGCGCTTCGCTTTGCGTCTAATATTCGAACAGCCAGCGAGACGCTGACCGGCCGCCTGGAAAATTTCCGCGACGAAGGTGTCTAGGAATCGGACACTCGGAAAGAATGTCTTTCGCAAGTAATTGAAAATAAAAGCGAAATGAGTTTGGCGCATCCCGTGCATAAGAAAGAGCATGGAAACCGCCACCACCTTCACCCAAGACCAATTCGCCGCCGCCTACCGGCTCGGCTTTTCCCGGACGGTGCGATTCCTACAGTCCAGCGGCGTACAGCACGAACTGGCTGAGGAGATCGCCCAGGCCGCCTGGAGCCGAGGGTGGGAGTGCCGAGCCCAGCTGAAGAACCACGCCGCCATCGGCGTCTGGGTCAACAGCATCGCCAAGAACCTGTTGCGCGTCGACTACCGCCGCCGTAAGACGGTCGAAGAACTCACCGAGGACAGCGCGACCATCGGCGCCTCGACCGATTCGACCGCCCTCGCCGAACTCCTCGCCCACTGCAGCGAGGAGGACCGGACGCTCCTGGTCCGCCACTACATGGAAGGCTGGTCGAGCAACGAGCTCGCGCCCGCCCTGGGCATCTCGCCCGTCTCGGTCCGCGTCCGCCTGCTCCGTATCAAGAACTCGCTCCGCGAAACGCTCCAGCTCACCGGCGTCGGCATCCCGCAGGCCGCCTAAAGCAACTTCTGGACATGCTCCCGGAATCGCGAGTAGGCCCACGATGCCGCGATCAACAACGCGCCCAGAACGATGAAGGAAAGAATCCGGCTCAGCGTATCGAGCTGGGAGAAGTCGAAGAAGAACAGCTTGCCCAGGCAAAGGGCGAACAGCAGCAGCCCGCTCAACCGCAGCTGGCGCCGTTGCAACCCGATGCCGAAGCCGAGCAACGTGAATGCCTCCGCGCTCCAGGCCAGCGTCAGCCGCCGTCCGCTGACAAAGTCCTGCAGCAACGCGGTGGTCACCAAAGTCCCTAACCCGCCATGCATCGCGGCGGCCCAACGCGCAAATGGATCTTCGCCACGCAGTGGCATGAGGTACATCGCAAACAACAAAGCGATCGCAACAACCTGGGCCGCCAGTCCATCCTGGCGGCCCAATCCATGTACTGTCCACGACGCCAGCGCCACCGCCTCCGGCAGCAACGCCGACCCGGCCAGACTCGGGCCCACGCGCAACATCCCGGCCGCCCAGCAAACGAGCGCGAGCGCGAGCCACGCCGTCATCAACCACGGCGTCTCGCCGACAAGGCGATAGACCATCGCCCCGGCGAAGAACTGCATCAGCACAAACGTCGCCAATCGCTGTAGCCCTTCCGGCATCACGAACGCAAAGGCCCCATAGAGAAAGGCTGGCAGCGCGATGGTCACCCAAATCAGCTCGGCCGGCATCTGCGCCACCAGCACCAGAACGGAGAACACGGCCAGCGCGAATCCCACCCAACGCGCCTCCGGCTTCTCCCGCCATCGGAGCGCGAGGCCAACGGCGCCAGCCGCGATCGTCAGCAGCACCGGCCGCAGATGTTTCGGATCGAAATCGACCAGCAGCGGCACCAGCGTCAACAGGATGCCGAACGAATACCAGACGCCGCCAAGGAGGAACAGGCGGTTGAACAGGAACAGGCTGAACAGCGTCCAAAGGCCCGGCCGGTTGAAGGTGTGATCGCCAAACGCCACCGGGAGAATGAACAGCCCGGCGCCGAGCGAACGGAGATATTCGCTGCGAAAGAGCCAGCCGGAAACGGCGATCGATTCGGCGAGCAGGATCAACGCGAAGCCGCGCTGCATGCCGGTGAAACGGTCGATGACGCAGGCGGCGGTGAACAGCGCCGAATAGGTGATCGAAGCGCGGAAGCCGCCGAAGACCGAGTCGTCGACCAGTTCGCGAGACTCGTTCAAACGCCCGCGGAGCATGGCGCTCACGAGCTGCGCGGCGGCCATCGCGCCCAGCATGTAGCCGGGCTGCCATCCGCTCTCTCTCGGCCAGACGGCGGCCATTGCGAACATAAATCCGGTGAGGTTGAGAGGCGCGATTGGCAGCACGGCGCCCCGCCTCTTGGCGGCCAGGTCGTAGGCTTCGAGGATGGTCCAGTAGATCCAGAGAACAGGTTCGCCGATGAGGATGAAGTAGCGGTCCTTGTCGCCGGTGGCGAGGTCGAATCCATAGGCGCCATAGGCGAACAGCGCGCCCGCCGCGGCCAGCGGTTGCCATCCGAACTTCCAGGCGACGGTCAGCAAACTGAGCAGCAGTGGAATAGAGGCGATGGCGGAAAACTGCGTAAGAGAGGAGATTGCGATCGTCAGAAACGCCGCCATGTAGGCGAGGCCGGTAACGGTCTGGCTGCGGTATTTGAGCGAGTGCAGAATCATGCCGGCGGCGACTGCGAGCAGCAAGAGTAAGCCGATGCCGGGGCTGTCGATGATACGGGCGGCCTCGACGCCGTGGGCGGCGTAGGTGGTGAAGTAGAGCCCTGCCCAGCCGCCGCCGATGAGCGCGGTGCCGAGCACGCGGTAGTCGTCTTTGCGTTCGGCGGCGATGCCCGCGCCGAGCAGCGCGAGCGCCGTTGCCAAGCCGGTCAGGATGCGGCCCAGCGGGCCCATCTCGGTGAGCGAGAAGCCCAGGAACAATGCGACGCCGATCAACAACAGCAGCACGCCGAGCTTGCTCAGCCAGTTGCCCCCGATGAGCGCTTCGAGGTCGCGCTTGGGTTCCGGAGCCGGGCCGGCGACGTCGGCAATCGAGGGCGGCCGTGGCGGTGGCGCCATCACCGGAGGCGGTGACGGCAGCGCAGGTGGCGCGGATGGGCCGGAGTAGGCGGTCAGCCCGGGCTGCGGAGTTGGGACGGGTGGTGGCGCGTTTGGGATCGGTGGCGCCGCGACGACCGTGTTTCGCTGGGCTTCGAGTGTGAAGATCCGTTCGGTCAGCGAGGCGATGCGCCGGTCCTGAGCCGAGGCCCGCTCCTCCACTTCCTTCACGCGTCCGCGTACCCAGAACGCAAAAATGGCCGTGACACAAACGCAGATGAAGACTTCCATAGTCGGCTGTGTTGGATGCTAACACAGCCGACCGGGTGAGCCGCCGGACTTAGCCGACGATGACTTCTTCCAGGTGTTCGCCGGGCACGCGCATGCCGACGAAGAACTGGCCGAACTTGGCGTACTTGGCGCTGACTTCGTCGAAGCGCATTTCGTAGATCAGGCGTTTGAAGACGAGCGGATCGTCGGCGAACAGATCGACGCCCCACTCCCAGTCGTCGAGCCCGATCGAGCCGGTGATGATCTGCTTGACCTCGTCGGCATAGCGGCGTCCGATCATGCCGTGATCGTGCATCATCCGTTGGCGCTCTTCGATGGGCTCGGAATACCAGTTGTTCACTTCGCCGCGGAGGCGGTCCATCGGGTAGAAACAGAGATAACGCCGGTCGGGGAACGTCGGGAAGAGGCGCGGGGCCATGGCTTCCTTTTGGCGTTCGAGCGTGGCCTTGATTTCGGCGTTCCACTCCTCGGTGTGGGGGACCAGATCGCGGTCGAGTAGGGAGCGATATAGCTTGACGGTCGATTCATAGAGGCCGAGTTCAACGACCGAGAAAAAACTATAAACCTGTTCAACCATCTGGCCGATAGAGAGCTTAGAGAGTTCGAGCTCGGCACGATAGAGATCTGCGGGGTTTTTCCGGAAGTGGACCACCATGAGGTCGCCCTTGTGGCCGACGACGGTGAAGACCGCCGAGGGGAATTCCTGGTCGGCTTCCCAGGCGCGGAGTTGGTCCACCAGTTCCCGGACCATCAGGCGCTTGCGGAGCGATTCCAGTCCGCCCCACTCGGGTTGCTTGAAACGGAAGATCTGGTGCAGCATCCAGGAGCCTTCCAAAGTGAGCGGTAAGGCGGGTAACGGGGAGGAGTTGGACATAATTTCCTTCTTTCTACTCTAACTAAGGTTTTTCAACTATTCAGAATTCTGTCCGTACTGCCGAAAGACAAGGTAGGGACGAAGGAGTGTCCCGAACGACTCTATGACCCGAATGCCGATAACGCTCATGTCTGTACTTGTTTTCGCCGCAGGATTGGCGACAGCACAGACGACCCAGACGCGCATTTACACGGAGCCGACGGGCGGTTCTTTCTATGTGGATGGGACCAAGTACACCAGTTCCGCGACGTTTTTTTGGCCGAAAGGCAGCCGGCATACCGTGTGGGTGGAACCCGGGCAGAACACCGGCGGGACGACCCGCATGGGTTTTTCCGGCTGGTCGGATGAAAAATCTCTGCTACAGGCCGGCGCCTCGCCTACCATCACGATCACCGCGGACCCGGATTTCACCAGCCTGAAGGCGTCCTTTGTGATTGAACACCGGATCGATGTGCTGTTTTACTCCACCGGCTCGGGGATGGGGGTATGTCCGGCGGGCACGCCTGGCGTTTTCAACTCCCAGAGCAACAATCTGCCGCCGCCGGGTGTGGTTTACGTCGATGGACAGTGCACGCCGAACACGATTTCCGTGTGGCGGGCCAACGCGGCGAAGATGACGCTGAACGCGTTTCCGGCCCGGGGCTACATATTTGAAGGCTGGATTGTGAACGGGGCGGGAAAGAGTGACAGCTTCCTGCGCGACTTTACGGTGAACGGGCCGGCGGTGATTTCGCCGCGGTTCTCGCCCGCCAAACGGGTGACGGTGGTGACCGAGCCTCCGGGCTTGCAGGTGACAGTGGATCGGACGGTGGTGCCGACGCGCCTGCCGACCGAAATCGAGATGCGCAATCCGGGTGAGGGCTACGGCTACCCGTTGTTGCCGTGGGAGTTTGATTTCGCCGAAGGGTCGAGCCATATTCTGGGCGCACCGGCGACGCAATACGATTTGACCGGGAAGCTCTGGGTCTTGGATAGCTTCAGCATCGGTGGCGGGGAAGGGGCCGTTTACAAGGCCGTTGGCGCCAATATTCCGGAGACGATTGTCGCCCGGTTCGTACGCGGTACGACGGTTTCGCTGATCACCAATCCGGTGGGTGTGCGCGTGAGCGTGGACGGACGGGACACGTGGCCTTCCTACAACTTTGTTTGGGGTGTGGGCACGAAGCACACGATTACGGCGCCGGCGGAGGCTTCCGATGCCAAGGGCCGCAAGTACAAGTTTTTGAGCTGGGGCCATGGCGGCGCGGCCAGCCAGCAGTTGGTGACGCCGGAAGAGACCGATTCCGG